>CANQTJ010000001.1 GCA_947626705.1 uncultured Clostridia bacterium
TAGATTATGAATATTATAAAAAATATGGTATAAGAAAATATGGAGCACATGGAACATCACATCAATATGTTGCATATAGAGTAGCAGAAATTATGAATAAGGACATAAAAGATTTAAAAATTGTAAATTGTCATTTAGGACAAGGAGCAAGTGTATGTGCTATACAAAATGGTAAGTCAGTAGAAACAAGTATGGGATTAACACCTCTAGGTGGTATTCCAATGGGAACAAGAAGTGGAGATTTAGACCCATCAGTAATAACTTATATAATGAAAAAAGAAAATTTATCAGCTCAAGAAATGGAAGATATATTAAATAAAAAATCTGGTGTGTTTGGTATATCTAGAATATCAGTAGATTTTAGAGATATAGAAAATGAAGCTTTAGCAGGAGGAATGCACGCACAGTTAGCATTAGACGTATATCATTATTTAACCGCTTCATATATAGCCAAATGTGCTGTTGCTATGGGCGGAATTGATGTAATTACATTTACAGCAGGAGTTGGAGAAAAAGGTCCTATTTCTAGAAAAGCAATATGCGATTATCTTGAATTTTTTGGAGTAAAAATAGATGATGAAAAAAATCTAATAAGAGGAGAAGAAGTAGAAATATCAGCACCAGATTCTAAAGTAAAAATTTATGTAGTTCCAACAAATGAAGAATTAATGATAGCAAGGGAAACTTTAAAGATGGTATAATAACATAAAAAAATTAAAAGTTTAACCAACTGGTTTATAGGTAAAACCTTTAAAAAACCTAAATATATTTACAAGGAATGTTAATAAAAATGAAAATATTAGTTTTAAATTGTGGTAGTTCATCACTAAAATATCAATTAATAAATATGGATACAGAAGAGGTTATGGCATCAGGAAAATATGAAAGAATAGGAGAAAAGGAAGCATTTATAACTCATAAAGTAAATGGACAAAAAATTGAAATAAAAAATCCAGCATATAATCATTCAGAAGCAATAGATTTTACTTTAAAACAATTTACAAACCCAGAATATAAAGTAATAGATAGTTTAGACGAAATAAATGCAATAGGACATAGATTAGTACATGGAGGAGAAAAAATTTCAGAATCTGTTATTATAGATGAAAAAGTTGAAGAAGTTTTAAAAGAATATACAGATTTAGCACCATTGCATAATCCAGCTTGTATATTAGGAATAAAAGCATGTAAAGAAGTAATGCCAGGTAAACCAATGGTTGGAGTATTTGATACTGCGTTTCATCAAACAATGCCAAAAGACAAATATATATATCCAATTCCTTATGAATATTATAAAAAATATGCAGTTAGAAAATACGGATTTCATGGCACTTCACACATGTTTGTTTCCCAAAGATTATCAGAAATTGAAAATATACCTTTAGAAGGAACAAAAATCGTTACATGCCATTTAGGACAAGGAGCAAGTGTATGTGCAATTAAAGATGGAAAGTCAATAGATACAAGTATGGGATTAACACCTCTTGGAGGACTACCAATGGTAACAAGAAGTGGAGATTTAGACCCATCTGTTGTAACATATATAATGAAAAAAGAAAATTTAACAGCCCAACAAATGGAAGATATGTTAAATAAAAAATCAGGTCTTTCAGCTATGTCAAATTTAGAACCAGACTTTAGAGTTATTGAAAATAAATCAAATGAAGGTGATGAATCAGCAAAATTAGCTATTGAAAATTTTAATTATGTAATTGCAAGCTATATAGCAAAATACGCAGTAGCAATGAAAGGAATTGACTATATAATATTTACAGGAGGAATTGGAGAAAATCAAATTAATATCCGTAAAGGAATTTGCCAAAAATTAGCATTTATGGGAGTTGATTTAGATATTGAAGCTAATAATATAAGAAGTGAAGAAAAAGTTATATCTAAACCGGAATCAAAAATTAAAGTATATGTAATTCCTACAAATGAAGAATTAATGATAGCAAAAGAAACTTTAAGACTAATAAAATAAAAAGAAAATGTAAAAGATGGTTACAAAGAAGGATAAATAATGGAAGATAAAATTGATATTTTACTAACAACATATAATACAAAAATTGAATATTTAAGAATGCAAATAGATAGTATATTAAATCAAACTTATAAAAACTTTGAATTGATAATTTCAGATGATTGTTCAACAAATCAAGAAGTAAAAGAAGTTTTAAAAGAGTATGAAAAAAAAGATAATAGAATAAAATTATATTTTCAGGAAAAAAATTTAGGGTATACTAAAAATTTTGAATTTGTATTAACAAAATCTAATGCAAATTATATATGCTTTAGTGACCATGATGATATATGGTATTCTAATAAAGTAGAAAAAAGTATAAAAATATTAAAAGAAAAAAATGTTGATTTAGTATATTGTGATGCAAAACAAATAGATGAAAAAGGAAATGTAATACAAGAAAGCTATCTAAAATATAAAAATATGCCAATAATTAATGAAAAAAATAATAAAAAGATATTATCATTTTCAAGACATATAGCTATAGGTTGTAGTCAAATGTTTACAAGACAAGTAAAAGATATAATGATACCATTTACAGAAAATACTATCGCACATGATTGGATTTCTGTATATATTGCTGATAGATTAAAAGGCATTTATTGTATACAAGAACCACTGTTAGGATATAGATTACATTCCAATAATGCATTCGGAGGAAGAAATCTTAAACAAAACATAAAAAAATGGAAAGAAGAAAATGGCAATACATATAAATCTTATTTAAAGTATAGACATAAAGTGATTGTTGAAACATATTTAGCTGGAGTATTAATGTGTAAAGATTATAGTTTAAAACTTAAGAATAATGAGCTTGAAAATTTGGAAAATGAAGTTATAGAGTATTATAAAAAATCACAAAAGCATAAAATTGTGTATTGGAATTTTATTAAGTATTTTAAATATTTATATTTTAAGGGAATGAAAAAAAGAAAAATTAAGGAAATAATGATATTGCACTTTCCACTTATAAGTTATTTTATTTATTTGATTTTAAACTAATAAAGGTGATATATTTATAAGTTAAATTTAAAATTTTATTAAATTACTTTCTTTTTATAGTAATTTAATAAGATTTCTGATATACTAATATTGTTAATTAAGATTAGAATAAGGAGAATGATAAAAAATGATGTATCCATATTGTAAATATGCTGATGAAACAGAAGTTGTATTTTCACATATAATGAAAAATGAAAATGGAGAAGAAATAATACATGTACATTTTGAAAGACCAACACAACATGGATTTGATAGTGTTAGATTTGAACTTCCAAGTTGTAAAATATTATACAAAGATGGTAATTATACTGATGAAGAAATAGAATTATTTAAAACAGTTGTAGAACGAGGACTTCCATCTTTTTATAGATGGGCAAGAGAAGGGGGAATTCTTAGTGCCTAATATACTAGAAATAATGCGGATATAAAATATACTTTTGGTCAAATGAAAATTGTGAGCCAATTCATGTACATATTTCAAAAGGAAAGCCAGTACAAAGTTCTACAAAAGTATGGCTTACTAAAAGTGGAGGTTGCATTTTGGCAAACAATGTAAGTAATATTCCAAGTAAAGACTTAGGAAAATTATTAGAAACAATAATTAATAATTATTTTTATATAATATCACAATGGAAAAAGCATTTTCCTGATGAGGAAATTAAATTTTATTGTTAGAGGTATAAGATTAATTATAATTGAAAGCAGATAATTAGTTGTTAATTATCTGCTATTTAATTGACAAAAAATACAATTATATATATAATAAAAATGAATTTTTTGAACTTACACACTAAGAAAGGAATGGAAGAATATGGAATTCATAAAATCACTATGGAAAAATAAAAAAATGGTATATAAATTAGGAAAAAGCGATTTTAAAAATAGATTTGCAAGTACAAGCCTAGGAAGTATATGGGGCTTTTTACAACCATTTGTATTTATGATGATGTATGTAATAGTATTTCAGTTCATATTTGGAATGGAAGGAGATGGAGGCTCACCTTATGTAGTATGGTTTTTACCAGGAATGGCAATATGGCAATGTTTAAATGACAGTATAATGAGTTCAAGTATGTCAATAAGAAATTATAGTTACTTAGTAAAAAAAGTAGTATTTCCAGTAGATGTAATTCCAATAATATCACTAATAGGAAGTTCATTTGTAGCAATATTTTTATTATTAGTATCAACAGTAGTATGTATGATATTTGGGTATACACCGAATTTTTTAATAATTTTATATGTTATTATTGCATTATATGCATTTATAATAGCATTTACAAGATTAACTTCTGCACTAACAACTTTAGTACCAGACTTTTCAAACTTATTAGGAATATTAATGCAACTTTTTTTCTGGGCAACGCCAGTAGTATGGAGTGTAGCACGACTTCAAAATCATCAATTAATTTTAAAAATAATACAATGTATGCCATTTAGTTATTTAGTAACAGCATTTAGACAAGCATTTATGGGCGGAAATATAATAACTGCAAATCATGGAATATATACAATAATATTTTGGATAATAACAATATTAATGTTTATATGGGGAAATCATGTATTTAAGAAAAATAAAAAAGATTTTGCAGATGTATTATAAATTGAAAGGAAATAAAAATGAATGAAATAATAGATATATTATTACCAACATATAATGGTGAAAAATATATAAAAGAGCAAATAGACAGTATATTAACACAGACATATAAAAATATACAATTAATAATTTCAGATGATTGTTCAAAAGATAATACAGTACAAATATTACAGCAATATGAAAATGATAATAGGGTAAAAATATATAAACAAGAAAATAATTTAGGAGTAGTTAAAAATATAGAATTTTTACTAAAAAAAGTAGAACATAAATATTATATGCTATCAGACCAAGATGATGTATGGTTACCACAAAAAGTAGAAAAGACAATGGAAGCACTAATAAATGAAAATGCAGAATTAGCATTTGGCGATTTAGAAGTAGTAGACCAAAACTTAAACACTATTTATCCTTCATTTGGAGATTTTATGTTATTAAACAGAAAAATAAAAAAATATATAAATACAAATAGATTAAATTATTTATATAATTGTGTAACAGGTTGCACATTATTAGCTAAAAAGGAATCAATACAAGAAATATTACCATTGCCACAAAAATCAAAATATTTGATACATGACCATTGGATAGGTTTAATACTTAGTTTAAAGGGTAAAGTAGTATATATACCAGAAAAATATATAAAATATAGACAACACGAAAATAATCAAGTAGGAACAGACAAAATATCACATGGATTTAAAGAGATAGAGCAAGTAAGAGAGTTGTTTATAAATGTAAAATTAGGTGTATTTGGAACATACATTGAAAATAATGAAAAATTTCCTGAAGAATTACAAAAATTAAATATACAGGGATATGAGTATTATCAAATGTTAGAGAAAAAAAAGAAATTTAATTTTAAAAATTGGGGAGTATTTCATAAATTATATAAAACTGAAACATTTAGTTATTATGTTTTAAATTTTATAATATTGAATTTACCAGCAATAGGTAAGCCATTTTTTAAAATTAGATATAATGTTTTAAAAGCTTTAAAGAAAAGATAATTTACAAAAAGCGAGAGGAGGAAATTGTTAGATAAACTAACAGAGGCTATAATGGAAAAAGATATAGATAATATAGATGGTAAAGATAATATGAATAAAGATAATATGAATAAAGATAATATGAATAAAGATAATATGAATAAAGATAATATAGATAAAAATAATATAGATAATAATAATATAGGTAATAAAAGTAATATACAAAATGTAATAGAGATAAAAAATGTTACTAAAGACTATAAAATGTATAAAAATAAAAAAGCGAGATTATTAGAAGCGGTATTACCATTTTTTCAAAATCATGATACTTTTAGTGCTATAAAAAATTTGAATATAGAAATACATAAAGGAGAAGTATTAGGAATTTTAGGTAGAAATGGAGCAGGAAAATCTACATTATTAAAGATGATTACAGGAGTAGTAAGTCCAACCTCTGGTACTTTAACAGTAAATGGAAAAATAAGTTCACTTTTAGAATTAGGAGCAGCATTTAATCCGGAGTTGACAGGAGAAGAAAATATTTATCAACATGGACAAGTTATGGGATTAACAAATGAGCAAATAGAAGCAACAAAACAAGACATAATAGACTTTGCAGATATTGGAGAACATTTATATCAACCAGTAAAAACATATTCTTCAGGAATGTTTGCAAGACTTGCTTTTGCTTGTGCAATAAATGTAGATCCAGATATATTAATAGTTGATGAAGTATTATCAGTAGGCGATATGGCATTTCAGTTAAAATGTTTTAAGAAGTTTCAACAATTTAAAGAAAAAGGAAAAACAATATTATTTGTAACACATAATGTAGCAGATGTATTAGAAAATTGTAATAGAGCTATTATATTAAACTCAGGGGAAAAAATATATGATGGAGAAGTAAAACAAGGTGTAGAAAAATATAAAAAATTAATAACAGGAATGTTAGAGCAAGACAAAACTAAAAAACAGTTAGATGAAAATTTAGAAGGAAAATGGAAGAAAAATTTTAATATTAATCCAGATATGATAACTTATGGAACAGGAGAAATAAAAATAGTAGATTATGGTATTTTTAATGAAAAAGATGAGCCACAACAAATTATATCTAGTAATCAAGAAGTAAAAATAAAAATGAAAGCAGAATTTTTTGAAGATATGGAATGTCCAACATTTTCAATTACAATTAAAGATTTTCTGGGAAAAGAAATATGCGGAACAAATACAAATTTCTTAAAGATATATACTGGAAAATGTAAAAAAGGAGAAAAATATATATATGAGTTTAAACAAAAACTTATGTTAGCTCCTGGAAAGTACACATTATCTTTAAGTTGTAGTATATTTGATTTTAATGGAAATTTAGTTCCAATAAATAGAAATTATGATGCTATAATATTTGAAGTTATATCTGATAAAAATATTGTAGGATATTATGATATTGATACAAAGGTTGATATAAAAAAGGTAGATTAGTTATAATATTTTATATATTTAGATAGTATTTTTTCATTTATAATTTTTTAATAAGGTTAGTATTATTGAATTCTAAAGATATGAAGGGAATGTTATTAAATATGGATAATAATTCAGAAATGCATTTATTTATATTATGGGAAAAATCTTTATATAAAAAAGATGAAATAATTTCACAAATAAAGGAAAAATTTAAAATAATAAAAATCTATAATGTAAAATGGTCTGATAAATATTTTATAAGCAATTTGTCGAGATTTTATGGAACAAATTTATTAGACTGTAAAGCAAAAGCTGAACATTGTGGTACAGGCGAATTCCTTTTAATAATAGTAAAAGATGAAAATCCTATATATGAAAATAGAAATACAAGCAAAGGGATAAAAAACTTAAATATAAATATGTTTGATAGCAAAGAAAAATTTAGAGAAATCACAGGTGGTGGTCATAAGGTTCATGCTACAAATGATGAGATAGAAACAAACCATGATATTACTTTATTATTAGGTATTTCTTTAAATGATTTTAAAAATCAAAATAGTGAAGAATGGAATGGGGAGATAGAAAATCTAGAAAAAGATTTATTTGGATATAATGGTTGGGATAATGTGCAACAAATGTTTTATGCATTAAATAATTGTACCAAATATGCTATATTAAGAAATTATGAAGGTTTACCAGAAGAAATATATATAAATGAGCATAATGATATAGATTTAATATGTGAATCAAAAGAAAATTGTGCTTTAATATTAAATGCAGAAAAAGTTTTTCCTCAAGATTATAGAATTCATTATAGAGCAAAAGTAAAAGATAAATATGCAAATTTTGATTTAAGATATATAGGAGATAATTATTATTGTGAAAAATTAGAAACTAACATATTAAATAATAGAGTATATAATGATAAAGGATTTTTTGTATTAAGTGATGAAGATTATTTTTACACATTATTATATCACGCAATAATTCATAAAAGGATATTTAAAGAAGATTATAAAAATAGATTAGCAAATATGAATGATACAAATATAATAGATGAAAATTCAAAATTAGAAGATATGATAAAAATCTTAAAAAATTGGCTATCAGTTAATAAATATTTAATAACAATACCAAATGATAAATCTGTTGACTTTAATATACAAAATGCTAAACAATTTAGACCACTATTGCAGTTAGAACAAACTAATAAAAAATTACAGCAATTTAATGATAATATAATAAAATGGTATCCATTTAAAAAATCAAAAAACATATTATTGGTAGGAGAAAATGAAATAATCGAAAAATACTTAAAAACGAAAACAGAAAATTTAATAGTATTAAGTAGATTTGAAAAAACAAATAAAGATTTAACTAACTATGAATTTGATTATATTTTAATATATGGAATAGAAAATTATAAAGATTCAATTTTTGATATAAGAAAATATTTAAATGATGGTGGAAAGCTTATTATAATAGGAGATAACACCTTTGGAATTAACAATTGGAGTAATTATAGTATTAATTTAGAATCTATAAAATTAGAAAATAATAATTTTGATAAAACAACTATAAGCAAAGTAAGAGATAGATTAATAGAAAACGGTCTAAATAATACAAATACATTTTATTGTTTTCCAAATTATAAAGAAACAGAAGTATTAATAAACGAAAATCATAATATTGAAGATTCTCAAATAGATAGATATAATCAAAATATAGAATTAAAACAAATAAAAGTATTTGATGAAATAAATATATTAAAAAAGATAATACGAGAACAACCAAAAATGCTAGAGTTTTTTACTAACTCATATTTTATTGAAGCTTCAAAAAATAGCATAGACACAGATATTAAATATGTATCTTACAATAATTGTAGAAACGAAAAATATAAACTTATAACTTTATTAAAAGAGAATATAGTAGAAAAAATATCTGCAAATGAAGAATCTAAAGAACATTTAGGTAATATGAAACAAATAATACAAGATATAAAAAATATGAATACTGATAAAATACAAGTATTAGACTATGAAGAAAATGGAAAAATCTTTAGTAAACTAATAAAAAATTATAAAACATTAGATGTAATATTAGCAGAATATTATAATAATTTTGAAGAAATACAAAAAATATTAAATGATTTAAAAAACATATTAATACAAAATTCAGTTAATTATGAAGAATGTAAAAATAATATAGATAAATTAGGACAACCAGAAGAACTTTTAAATAAACTTCATTATATGCCTAAAGCTTTTTGGGATATGATATCTAAAAATTGTTTTTACATTGAAAATAAATTTGTATTTTTCGACCAAGAATGGGTAAAAGAATATTTACCTGTTGAATTTATAATATATCGTTCTGTTATAAATTCTTATGATTTAATAAAAAAGATTGATGTAGATAAATTGCTAGAAAAGTTGGAAATATTGCAATATAAAGAATATTTCCAAAAAATAGATGAAAGCATAAGAAAAGAAATATTAAATCAAGAAGTATTTGAAGAAATGTATAAAACAGAAACAAAAGGAGTAGATAACCTTATTAATGAAAATGCAATGTATAAAAATTATATAGACAAATTAGAAAATGAAGTTATAAGACAAGTAAATGAAGATAATTCTAAAAAACAAGAGTATATAATTGCATTAGAAAATAGGGTTAAACAATTAGAGGAAGTAAATAGTAAAAATGAAAAAATTATAAAAAAAATATTGTTTTGGAAGAGGTAGAAAATGTTTATAAATAAAATTTTGCCACAAGGTTCAAAAAGAAGAGAAATAGTAAAAAAAATATATGTAAAATATTTTCAAAAATATAGTGAGGAAGAAAGAATATATTTAAAATGGATAAAAAATAATGAGCCAGATAATAAACAATTAGAAGAACAAAAAAATATAGAATTTAAAATAAAGCCTAAAATCAGTATAATTGTGCCAGTATACAATACACCTGAAAATTTTTTTAAAGAACTAGTTGAAAGTTTGCAAAAACAGACATATTCTAATTGGGAATTATGTTTAGCAGATGGTTCGCCTGAACCAATAAAATATATGCAAGAATATCCAAAAATAGATAAAAGAATAAAATATAAGGTAATTGGAGAGAATAAAGGAATTTCAGGCAATAGTAATGAAGCATTAACATTAGTTACAGGAGATTTTATTGGTTTGCTTGACCATGATGACTTATTACCACCTTTTTCGTTATATGAAGTGGTAAAGGCAATAAATGAAAAGCCAGAAGCAGAATTTATATATTCTGATGAAGATAAATTAGAAACTTTAAAAGGACCAAGATATGGAGTATTCTTTAAGCCAGACTTTTCACCATATACATTAAATAGTGCAAACTATATTTGCCATTTTAGTATATTTAAAAAAGAATTGATGGACAAGCTAGGTGGATTTAGAAGTGAATATGATGGAAGTCAAGATTTTGATATAGTAGCAAGAGCAACTGAATTAACTCAAAATGTAGTGCATATTCCAAAGGTATTATACCATTGGAGAGCACATAAAAATTCAACTGCTCAAAATTCAGATTCAAAACCTTATGCATTTGAAGTAGGAAAAAAGGTTATAAAAGACCATATAAAAAGGAAACTTGATACATATGTAGAAGTTACAGATGGATTAACACCAGGAAGTTACGAGATAAAATATAAGGTAAAAGGGAATCCAAAAGTTAGCATAATAGTTGATGGAACAAAAATTCAAATAGAAAAAATTATAGAAAAAGTAAAAATATCAACATATTCAAATTATGAAATAATTGCTATTTCAGATACAGAAATAGAAGGTCTAAAAACTATAAAACCAACAGGAAATACATTTGTAGATTATAATGAAGCTGTAACACAAGCTGAAGGTCAGTATTTTATGATAGTAGATGAAAACTTAATTAAAATAGACAAACCATCATATATTGAAGATTTAGTTGGAGTATGTCAAGATGAAGATGTTGGAATAGTAGGTACAAAATTATACAATAAAAAAGAAACAATAGAACATTGCGGAATAGTTATAGGAATGAATGGTATGGGAGATTTTTTATATAAAGGAGCTCCAAAAGATATAGGAACATATATGCAGAGGCTTTTAATAATACATAATGTATCGTGTGTATATGTAAAATATGCAATGATTGATAAAGAACTATTTATGAAAATAAATAAATTTACAAATGATTTTACAGGTTTAGCTGTAAGTATTGATACTTGTCTTAAAATTTTAGATTTACATAAACAAGTTGTAATAAATCCTATAATTTCAATATGTGTAGAAAAAATTTCACAAGTAGAAAAAGTTGATGAAGAAAAGTTACAAGAAAAATGGAAAAATCAATACAAAAATGGAGACATTTATTTTAGTCCAAATTTAAGTAAATCAAATACTGGATTAAGTTTAAATATCTGAATTTGAAAATTTAGAAAGGAATATATATTAAAATGAAAGAAGTAGATGTAATAGTTCCAATATATAATGCTTATGAATATACAGAAGAATGTATAAAGAGCATTATAAAAAATACTAATTTAAATAAAAACACATTAGTATTAATAAATGATAAAAGCCCAGATGAAAAAATACTACCAATGTTACAAAAATATCAAAAAGAAAATCAAGATAAAAGAATAACAGTTTTAGATAACGAAGAAAATTTAGGGTTTGTAAAAACAGTAAATAAAGGTATTCAATATTCTGAGAATGATGTAATTTTATTAAATAGCGATACAGAAGTAACAAAAAATTGGATAGAAAAAATACAAGAATGTGCGTATTCAAATAAATATATAGCTACTGTAACACCATTAACAAATAATGGAACAATATGCTCAGTTCCTAATTTTGGAGTAGATAATGAAATTCCAGAAAGATTTACATTAGAAGAATATGCAGAAATGATAGAAAAAGTTTCTAAAAGTAGATATCCAGAGCTTACAACTGGAAATGGCTTTTGCATGTATATAAAAAGAGATGTTATAAAAGAATTAGGTTTATTTGATGCAGAAACATTTGAAAAAGGATATGGAGAAGAAAACGATTTTTGCTATAGAGCATTAGACCATGGATATATAAATGTATTATGTGATAATACATTTATATATCATAAAGGAACGCAAAGTTTTAAAAAAGAGAATATGACTGCTTCAAGAGCAGCACTTATAGAAGAACATATGGAACTATTAAGAAAAAAGCATCCAATATATGTACAAAAAACTGATAATTTTATAGCAAACAATCCATTAATAGATATACAAGAAAATATAAATTTAAATATATTATTATACAATAAAAAAAGAGTATTATATTTAATAAATGAATGGGAAGAAAATATGGAGATGACAGGTGGAGCATCATTACATTTAAAAGATATAATATTATCAAATTCTAAAAATAATATTGCAAGTTTTGTGTTAGCACCAGATAAATTTGATTTATCAAGATTTAAATTATATTTGTATTCAGATAAATATTCAAGAGAAATATCAAATTATAAAACAGGAATAAGACAATATGGTCAAATAGTATATACAGATAATTCATATAAAGAAATGGTAGAAAATATATTAGATAGCTTTAAAATAGATATATTACATGTTCATCATTTCTTATTCCAAACTTTTGATGCAATTGAAATAGCAAAGCAAAGGAATATATATTCTATTATTACATTACACGATTTATATATGATTTGTCCATCAATAAATATGGTATATAAAGACAGATATTGTGAATATGATAAAAATAAAGATTGCACTAAATGTTTAAAGGCAAGATATGGAGTAAATGATAATGTATTGAATAATTGGCAAAAGACCTGCTTTGAAGTATTAAAACAATTTGATAAAATAATAGTACCATCAGAAAACACTAAAAAAATATTTAAAAATATATATAAAGATTTAGAAACTGAAGTAGTAGAGCATGGAGTAACAGTTGTTGAAACAAAAGCAAAAGAAAGAAAATCTAAAGATTTTAATGTAGCATTTGTAGGAGCAATGGCAATCCATAAAGGAAGTAATATACTAAAAGATTTAGTAATAAATAATAAAAATACAAATATAAAGATTCATTTATTTGGAAAATCAGAAGATAAAAAATTAACTAAAAATACTTCAAACTATATAAATCATGGGCAATATAAAAGGGGAGAATTACCACAATTATTAATAGACAATGATATAGATTTAGTGTGTATTTTTGCACCATGGCCAGAAACGTATTCATATACTTTAACAGAAAGTTATATGGCAAAAGTACCAATACTTACATTTGATATTGGAGCAGTAGGAGATAGAGTAAAAAAAGATAATTTAGGTTGGGTAATAGATTTTGATGTAAATTCTTCAAAAATACTTGAAAAAATAGAAGAAATAAGTAATAATAATGAAGAATATAAAAATAAGAAAGATAATTTTAAAACATATAAATTTAAATTATTAGAAGAAATGCTAAAATATTATGACAATTTATATGAACATATTGAGATAAAAAAACAACTTGCAGATGTTTATAATTTTATGAATTATAGAACAAAATCAAAAGAGTTTGATTTTAATGAATATCAAGCCAATTATGGACATGTTGTAAATAAATATGAAAAATTAAGAAGCTCTTTAATTTGGAAAGTAGCTAAAAAAGTCAAATCAAAATTTAAATAAAAAAGGATAGAATATGAAAGAAAAGTTAGGAAAAGTATATTTTAAAATAGTATTTTTAGTAGAAATAATATTGTCATTATTAATGGGAATAGCTACATTTAGAGTATTATATAAAGTTTATGATATGGACTATATTTCTGTTCCTAATTTAACAGTAGCAATAATATGTGCAATAATATTATTAGTAATAATAATTTGTAATGTAATAAGATATAAAAAAAAGGTAGAAAAGTTATTTTTAACATTTATAATACCTATAGGAATAATGTTTATTATTTTATTACCAATTAATTGTGTGCCAGATGAAGACTCACATACTTACAAAACATATGATTTATCAGTAGGACATATAATAACACCATTTGGAGAAAACAAAGAAGGCAATATATATGTACCAAAACAATTTGTAGATTTTTATGAGCAACATAAAGATATAAATTATTCTGTTATACATGAATATTTATCAAAAGACACTAATTATAAAGAATTAGTACCAGTTCAAACAATAGCAAAGACATATTTTTTTATAAACTATATGCCTGGAGCAATAGTATTTATAATATGCAGATTATTAAACATAAATATAATATTAGCATGTTATATTATAAGATTGGTAAACTTTATTTTATCAATTATAATAGGATATTATTGTATAAAAGTTATACCATTTGGTAAGTTAGTATTAGCGATATATATGTTTTTACCAATGTATATACAACAAATTGCATCAATTTCAGCAGATGCAATTATAAATAGTATATCAATATTATTCATTGTATATAATTTAAAATTATTATGGCAAAAGGAAGATATGCGACCGATACAAAGAATGATATATTATGTACTAGCATTAAGTATTTCAGTATGTAAATATGTTTATTTTCCACTAACATTAATGAGTTTATTATTAATAAAAAATAAAAATATAAGTAAAATAAATAAAAATAAATTGATAACTATATCATTAAGTTTATCTGTAGTTGTAGCAATTTTTTGGTTTGTTTTTTCACAACAATATATTGATACAAGGCAAATAATTATAGAAAGAAATGTAAAACCAATACAACAAATAACATATATATTACAAAAACCAGTTGAATATACAAAAATATTTTTTAATACTTTTGAAGAAAAAGGTGCATATTATGTAAAAACATTTTTGGGTTCTGAATTAGGATTGTTAAATATAAAAATACCAGAAATATATATAATAATATATATGATTTCATTATCAATATTGCCATTTTTAGAGAAAAATGAAAAATCTTTAACTAAAATGCAAAAATGGTTAATGATAGTTATTTCTTTAATTTTAATTTTATTAGTAGAAACTGGTTTATACATTACATGGTCTGGATTAAAGACGTCAATTATAGAGGGAGTACAAGGAAGATACTTTATTCCTGTATTTATATTAATACTATTATCTATAATAAATAAAAATAATAAAATTGAAATAAAAAATTTAGGGATAAAATATTTTATTTTATATTTTGTTTTAAATATACTGACTTTGACAAAAATATATACAATATTTATACAATAAAAGGAGAGACTAATGGAAAAAATGAGAGAATTTTTAAAGAAGGGAAATAATACAAAAATAAAAATTATAATTGCTTTAATAATATCTATAATAATTTCAGTAATATATACAGTAACAAGACCAATATTTGTAATAGACAGAATATTTCTTGTAGATGCTATATTAATGTTTATATCATTACATTTTATTATAAAATTAGAAGTAATGTATAATTTTATATATAAATATAGATATTATATAGCATTAATAATATTTGCAATAGAAGTAATATTTGAATATTCAGGCTCTTCCATAGGAGTATATAATGATATATTACAGGGAGAATCAACGCAAAAATATTTTTCTCCTGTGTTAGGAAAATATAGAAGTATAAGGTCTGATGAGTGGGTAGTAAATACACCAATATTTACTTCACAAGCAATAGATACAGATAGTAAATTTGCTTATTATAATGATAACTTAAGAGGAATTAATACAGATATGTTTTCAATAGTAGCACCAGCTGTATTAGATATATTGACAATAGCGAAACCATTTAATATAGGATATTTATTATTAGGTGCGTCAAGAGGGTTGTCAGTACTATGGGCAGGAAAATGGATAGCACTTATGTTAATTGCATTTGAATTTTGTATGCTTATTACAGACAAAAAAAAGTTTGTTTCATTATGTGGAATGTTACTCATTGCTTTTTCCGCTTCTACAGCTTGGTGGAATATGACGGATTATTATATATGGGGAATGTTAGCTTTAATACTAGTAGATAAATATTTAAAATCAGATAAACTGAAAACTAAAATAATATGTGCAATAGGAATATTTATTAGTGCAGTTTCTTATGTATTTATAATGTATCCAGCGTGGGAAGTAGCATATATATTTATATATATGGCAATATTTATTACTTTATGTATTAAAAATAGAAAAATATATAAAATATATAAAAAAGATATATTAATAATATTTTTAGTAATTTTATCAATAGCTGGAATAGGTATGAGATATTTATATATGTCAAAAGATGCTTTAAATGCAACGCTTAATACAGATTATCCAGGAAGTAGATTTGAAATTGGTGGAAATGGTAAAAAAGTAGTATTTTCTTATGTATATAGTTTCTTATTTCCATATAATGACTTAGATAATCCTTGCGAATTTGCTGGAATGACATCATTTTATCCATTACCAATGATATTAGCTATAATATATTTAATAAGAAATAAAGATAGAAAAAAACATTTTGCATTTTTTATACCATTACTAATTGTTTCATTACTATTTTCTATATTTACATTATTTGAAACAAATGAAACATTTGCAAAACTAACATTACTATATATGATACCAGGAAGAAGGTTAGCAATACCATTAGGATTTACACAAATATTAATGCTTATATATCTAATCTCAATTACAGATAAAAATACAAAAATAATGAAAGATAATACAGCTAAAATTATTGCAATATTTTCTAGCATAATAATAATGAGTTTTGCAATGCAAACTGCGCCAAATATTTTTACAGGAGGATTACGAGCATATTGTATAGGTTTATTATTATTGATATTTTTATATTTAATATTAACAATAAATAATGAAAAAAATAAAAAGATTTTATTAGTAAGTTTAGCAGGAATTTCAATAATAACAGGAGCAACAGTAAATCCTATACAAAAAGGTATATCAGTATTAATAGATAAACCATTAGCAAAAGAAATAAAAAGCATAGTATCTAGTGATACAGAAAATAATTTATGGATAACAGATAATACAGTATTTTATATGCCAAATTACTTACTTGCAAGTGGTGCAAAAGTTTTAAATTCAACAAATATATATCCTAATTTCGAATTGTTTAAAACAGTACTAGGTGAAGATGCACAAAAACAAGAAAATAGGCAAATATATAATAGATATGCTCATTTAACTATGGAAATAACAAATAATGAAAATAAAGTTGAATTAATATATCAAGATAGTATTAAATTAAAATTAACACCAGAAAAAGTAAAAGAATTAGGAATTAAGTACATTGTATCAACAAGAGATGTAGAAGAATTTGATACACAAAAAGTAGACTTTGAAGAAATATATAGTCAGCAAGGTGTGTCAATATTTAGAGTAAATTAAAGAGGAGAAATTAATGGAAAAAATCTTATTAATAATACCAGCTTATAATGAAGAAGAAAACGTGTTAAAAGTTTATAATATGATAAAAGAATATAATGAAAAATCTGAGCAAAAATTAGATTATATATTTATTAATGATGGTTCTAAAGATAACACATTAAAAATTTTAGAAGATAATAAATTAAATCATATAAACTTAATTCATAATCTTGGAATTGGAGGAGCAGTACAAACAGGATATAAATATGCTTATGAGAATAATTATAATATTGCAATTCAATTTGATGGAGATGGACAACATGATATAAACTATGTAGATAATATTTGTAAACCATTAATTGAAGGACAAGCTGATATGTGTATAGGAACAAGATATTTAGATAAAACATCAAGCGAATTTCAATCTACATTTATGAGAAGATTAGGTTCAAATATAATATCAACATTTATAAAAATTTTATGTAGAAAAAAAATTACTGACCCAACATCAGGTTTTAGGGCTGTAAATAGAACGGTTATACAAGAATTTGCTAAAAATTATCCTATAGAATATCCAGAACCAGAATCAACAGTTTGTTTATTAGTTAATAAGTATATAATACAAGAAGTACCTGTTAGTATGAACGAAAGAACAGGTGGAGTTTCTTCAATAAGACTTTGGAAATCAATTGATTATATGGTTAAAGTAGTATTAGCAATAATAATAGATAGTATAAGTTTTAGAATAAAAAGGAGGAAAAAATAGTGCAAATAAAATTAAAAATAGCTTTGATTATTATTTTGTTAATATATATTTTTTGCATACTTAAAGCTGTAAAAAGAAAAAATATGAGAATTAATTATCTAATATTTTGGTCGATAACTGGCTTATTACTTATTGTAGCATTATGTATTCCTAATTTAGTAGAAAATATATCAAGATTACTAGGATTTGAAATGCCAATAAATATGATATTTAGTGTAGCAATATTTGTTATATTATATTTAATATTTAACTTAACGACTCTTATTTCTCAAGAACAAAATAAAAATGTATTGTTAATACAAGAAATATCAATATTAAAGCAACGTATAGAGGAATTAGAAAAAAATAAAGAGAATTAAATATAATTTATAAACAAAAAAGTTTTATAAAATATCATAGAATGGAGAAAGAAAATGGAAAAAGATAATATAAAGCTTTCAATTGTCGCACTAGTATATAATTTAGAAAAATATTTGCCAAGATGTTTAGACTCATTAGTTAATCAGACATTAGAAGACATTGAAATTTTGTGCGTAGATGATGGTTCAACAGATTCTGCCCCTAAAATTATAGATGAGTACGCACATAAATATCCTAACAAAGTAATTGCATTTCATAAAGAAAATGGAGGAGAATTTACAACAAGAAATTATGGATTAGAAAGAGCAAAAGGTGAATATATAACTTTTGTAGATACAGATGATTATGTTGAAAAAGATTGGGCTGAAAAATTATATAATGCGGCTAAAGAAAATGATGCAGATTTAGCTGTATGTGCATTCGAAAGAATTAATTTAGAAACAAATAAAGTTGTATGCACAGATATGACAAGATTTGGATATTCGTGTAAAGAAATTAAAGCAAATGATGATTTTGTAGTTTTTATAAATCCAGCTCCGTGGAATAAAATCTATCGAAGAGAAAAAATAAAAGATTTAAGATTTTTAAGTTTTAGAGGATTTAATGACACAATGTTTCTAATGGAAGCATATACAAAAATAGAAAAGATAGCATTTATACCAGATGTATTATATCATTACTATTTAAGATATGATTCGCAAATACATACAATAAATGAACAAGATGTTAATAATTTAAAAAAATATTTATTAGAAGTGAAACAATTTTATAAAGATAGCGGTAAATATGAAGAAATGAAATATATATTAGATTTAATGGCATTTATTCATTTAGGCGTATCTGTAATGTATAGAGCATCTTATGATAAGAGTATAAATATAAAAAAGATGCTAAAAGAAACAATAATGTATTTAGATAATAATTTTAGTACATGGAGAAAAAATCCTTTCTTAAAATTTTCATACTCAATAAAAAAAGGAATTAAACATTTAGGATTATGGGGTATAGCTCTACTATATAAATGGAATTTAGCAATTGTTTATATTAAAGTATACAGATTTATAATAGATAAATTAAAGTTAGATATTAAATGGTAAAATATATTCTTGTGAAAGGAACGAGATAAAAATGGAAAAAGGGAGAAGTAATATGATGAAAATAATATTAGTAATAATATATTTAATTTTAACAATTTCAGGTTTAATATTAATGAAAAAAGGGGGAAATTCAGGAACATTAGCAATAGAAAATGGAAATGCTAGTTTTGTTATTAATTTAATTAGTTTTGCAGGATTATTTTGTTATTTATTTAGTTTTTTACTATTTACGAAAATAGTTATAATGTTTGATTTAAGTTATATTATGCCAATTTGTACAGGTATAGTACAAGTAATTTCACTAATTGCATCAAAAATAGTATTTAAAGAAAACATAAGTATATATGGTATAATTGGTGCTAGTTTAGTAATAGCAGGTATAATAGTTATGAATCTAAAAAGATAGTAATAAGTACCTTAGAGAGGAATATAAAAAATGATAAAAATTAATAAAGCAAAACTAAAAAATATTAATAATATAAATTTAATATTATTATGCATTATAATATTTTTGGTGTTAATAATATTAATAGCAATATATTTTATTAATAATTTGTTACCAAAAAAATATAATATTCCTAATAATATTAATATATTAGAAACGAAATCAAGTTTTGAAGTAAATAACATAGAAAAAGGAAAAATATTTTCAAAAATTTATATAAAAAAGAAACTTAGTGATGAAGAACTAAAAGATTTTACTAATTATGTTTCAGGGCAAGGAAAAAATTTTTATTTTAATTATCAAATTATATTAGAAAATAATAAAAAAAATTATAGGGTAAAGACAATTATAAAAGATTCTAATGAAGCAATATTTTTTGATAAAACAAACAGTTCAGATAATAGTATTATTATAGAAGGAATATTTTTAAATAAGAATTTTTTTAAAGAAAATTATAATATAAGTATTATTCAAAAAGATTATATAAATAATAATCCAGATAATAAAATAGTAAATTATTATAAAGATATAGGAAAAATAGGAGGATAAAATGAAAAAATATATATTAAATAAAAATGTTATAATACTATTATTCCTATTTGTAATAGCTTTTATTATTACACTAAATCCAATTGATACAGAACAAGATGATATAATATATAGAGAAGCTTTTAATAATTTTTCGTCATTTATAGTATGGGCAAAAGAATTTATTTTATTATGGGGAGGGAGAGTTGTTGCATTATCATTATCTACATTATTTTTAAATTTAAATATAGGTATATTTAAATTGGCAAATGCAACTATAATTGTAATACTTGTATATTCAATATATAAAATAATAGAAACTTTAAGTGATGAAGCTATAAAATATAAAAATATAATATTAATTTCAATAATGTGTTCATTTTTATTTATAAATAGGAATGTCATAAAATATTCTGTAACGTGGATAACAGGCACTTTTAATTATTTGTGGCCATGTACCGCAATGATAGTAGCAATGATACCATTTATAAAAAAATTAAAAAATAACCCTATAAAAAAAGTAGAATATATAGTATATTTTTTAAGTACATTATTAGCTTCTAATATAGAGCAAACAGGAGTTGTTTTATTTGTATTTATATCAATAATTATAGTAATAATAAAGTTAAATAAAATGAAAATAGAGAAAACATTATTAGCAAATTATATATTTTGTTTTATAGTTTTAATACTTTCATTAATGGCACCAGGTAATCATGTTAGATATTCAGCAGAATTACTAAGATGGTATCAAGATTTTGAAATGTTATCAATATTTGATAAAATTATACAAGGACAAAGTGTTTTATTAGATCATTTAGTGAACCACTCAACTGTAACAATATTTATTATTTCAATATTATTGATGTATATTTCTATAAAAGAAAAAGATAAAAATAGAATAAAAATAGCTTTTATACCACTAATATATTCATTAATAAGAATTTTACCACTAAATGTATTATTATCTAGAATATACAGTAATGACATAATAAGTAGAATAGATAAATTATTTGCATTTAATACTTATGGTGTAAAAATGATATGTAACCCTTACATATATATTCCAATAATAATAGGAACATTTGTATTAATAGTAATAGCAATCTTGATTTTTTTAAGCTATAAAGATGTAAAAAAATCTATTGTATATACATTATTATATTTAGCAGGAATATGTTCAACACTTTCATTAAGTGTATCACCAACAATTTTTGCATCAAGTTATAGAATATTTTTTGTAACAGATGTATTAAATGTACTATTAATAGCATCTCTTACATATCAAGCTATAAAATACATTAAAGATAATATAACAGTAGAAGTAATATATTTTATTTCAATTATTATTTTGGCATTTATAAATTTATTAGTTTACTTTTAGATAGTACAAGCATTAATAAAAAACGGAACTAACATTTTCTAAAGCTCCTATGTCGCTAAGAAAATCTAAGTTTCGCATAATTATCTTCTACGTAAAGTCTATCATCTTTGATGATGACTTTCCTAGAATATAAAAAAACGGAACTAACATTATTATATAATTAAAAATAATTGTAATAGAAAGGAAGATAAAGAATATGAAAAATAAGAGTATTTTTAAAATAATATTAATTTGTATCGTTCTAATATTGATAGCACAAAATCTATCATTAGCAGTAAAGGAAATTATAGAAGAACAAAAAGCACAAAATCAAGTAAAATCTACTATAAAAACTGAAAATATATATGATAAAGAGAATAATAAGGTAACAGTACAAATAATATCAGATGTAGAATTAAAAAATACGAAACCATCTTGGAAATTAAGTACAGATAAAAAAACATATACAAAAGAATTTTTCTCAAATACTAAATATACAACGCCAGTAGAAGATATATATGGAAATGTTGTAAATGCTAATATAAATGTTACCGAAATAAAACCTGCAGAACTTAATATGAATTATATTTATGATGCAAATACAAATAGTGTAACAGCTCAAATAATATCAAATACTGAGTTAAAAGATACAAAACCATCTTGGAAATTAAGCAAAGATAAAAAAATATATACAAAAGTATTTAAAGAAAATACAACTTATTCTACGCCAGTAGAAGATATAAATGGTAATATTATTAATGCACAAATAAATGTTACAGGAGTGAAAATTGCAAAAATTCAAATGGATTACACTTATGATGAAAAAACAAATACTGTAATTGCAAAAATGATTTCAGATGTAGAACTAAAAGATACAAAGCCATCTTGGAATTTAAGTACAGATAAAAAGACATATACAAAAGTATTTACTGGGAATACAGAGTATAGCACACCAGTAGAAGATAAATATGGTAATATTATAAATGTAAAAATAAGTATTACACAAATAAAAATTGCAAAAATTCAAATGGATTATACTTATGACGAAAAAACAAACACTGTAATAGCAAAAATGATTTCAGATATAGAACTAAAAGCTACAAAGCCATCTTGGAATTTAAGTGAAGATAAAAAGACATATACAAAAGTGTTTACTGGAAATACAGAATATAGTACACCAGTAGAAGATATGTATGGAAATATTGTAAATGTTGTTATAAAAATTAATAAAATAGATGACAAAGCACCAGTAATAACATTAGACTATAAATATAATGATAATGATACAGTTACAATTTATATGAAATCTAATGAAAAATTAGGAGCTACAAAGCCATCTTGGAATTTAAGTAGTGATAAACTAATATATGAAAAAGTTTTTGATACAAATCAAGATTATACAACACCAGTAGAAGATATATATGGAAATTCTGTAAATGTAAAAATAAAATTAAAAAAGAAAAGATATGAATATAGACAATCAGATAATTCTAAAATTACTGTTGGATATATGTATACTTCTTATGAGAATGTAATTGTTCAAATTACATCAAGTGTTAAAATGGAAAATACAAAACCATCTTGGAAATTAAGTGAAGATGGATATAGATATACTAAAGTATTTTATGAAGATACTAATTACACAACTCCTATACAAGATATTAATGGTGTAATAAAAAATGTTACTATAAATGTTGATATGTTTTTTGAAATAATGTTTGAAACTGGAACTTATGGAAGAAGCGGTGCTAGTATATATTCAGTAGCAGGTGGAAGTAACTTAGAATATTACAGATTTGGAAATGGACAAAATGTATTTTTTGCAACATTCTGTGTTCACGGATTTGAAGATTCATGGGATAGAGATGGAACAGTTTTAGTAGATATTGCAAACAATTTTTATAATAGGTTAAAAAATGACAAAGATAAAGATTTAGCTAAAAAGTGGACAATATATATATTAAAAGAAGTTAATCCAGATGGTAGAAGATTAGGATATACTAATAATGGACCAGGAAGAACAACATTATATAGTAAAGTTGGAAAAGGTATTGATATGAACAGATGTTGGCAGACAGATAGTTATTATAAAAGATATACTGATAGCAGAAATTATAATGGAACAGCAGAATGTCAAGCTTATGAAGCAGAATATCTTAAAAACTTTTTATTAAGTCATAAATCTAACAATGGTCAAAATGTTTTAGTAGATTTACATGGTTGGTATAATCAATTAATTGGTAATGAACAAATATGTAGCTATTATAAACAACAATTTCCAACTTGCTCAACAGCAACTTATGGAAAATATGGAACACAGTATTTAATTGCATGGGCTAGACAAAATTTAGGAGCAAAAGCTTCACTAGTTGAATTGCCACAAGCAAATAATTATGCTCAAGTAAATAGTATGAGATTATCAGATAGATATATTGATGCAACTTTAAATATGTTAAGAGGAATTTAATTTTTAAATATAGTTTGTTACAGTTCACTGAAAATCTTAATAAAGAAGAATTAAGCAGTGAACTGTAACTATAGTTGCGTCTTGAAAGGAACGTTAATAATTATGAAAAAGAAAAATATTTTCAAGATAGTAATTTTTATCATTGTATTATTAATATTTATATTATTAAATTATTTTGGTTTTATGAAAAAAAATAAAAAAGAAGATACAAATAATATTGATACAGAAGTTCGAGAAGATTATATGGACATGAAAAATAATTCTATTATGTATAATGATGATGCTTCACTTGAAAATCTTAAAACTGAATACAACATAATAGGAGAAAATGACTTATATGAAGTTAATACAGAAAGTGATGGAAGAAAAGTCATTAATGTAAAAGCTTCAATAAATTACAAAGTTGCCTTTGCTGGTATAATTAAGGAAGCTAAACCAACTTTTGAAGATGTAAATTCTTTATTTGAAAAAAATGCTCCAAACAAAAATGGAATATGGATTACACTAGCAGATAGAAATAAAATATTAAATTATTTTAATAATAATGAATATTTAAAATATAAATATAAAATTGATGATGAAGGATATTTACAAATTGATGATAATAAAAATCCAACAGATATGGATAAAAAAATAGAAAAAATTATAAATGGTAAAAATCAATATATATTAAATATCTCTAGTATGTATTATATGGTAGATACTGTTACTGGACAAATTGTAGATAATCCATATAATGAATTATCTAGGTATCAACCTTATGAATATGTAAAAGATGAAGGAAAAATGATAATTTTTATATCTGAAAATAAAGATAATTATATGACAGAAAATGACATTTTTAGTAGTTTAATGAATTTAATAAATTCCATTGAATAAAAGTTAAATTAATGTTAATATATAATTGTAGTTAATAGGAGGTATAAAATAAAATGAAAAATACTATATTTTATAAAATAATATTTATATTAACAATATTAATTTTGTTATCTTGTAATTTGTCATTTGCGTTAGAAAATATAATTAATAAGGAAACAAATAATAATGAAATGTATACTAAAAATGATAACGAAATATCTGTTAAATATGAATATAATGAAAAAACTAATCAAGTAGTAGCAAAAATAATTTCTAAAATAAAACTAAAAAATACAAAACCATCATGGAAGTTAAGCACAGATGGACTAACATATACAAAAACATTTTCAGAAAATACAACATATAGTACACCAGTAGAAGATATAAATGGAGTTATAACAAATGTTGATATAAAAATTACACAAATAAAAGTATTTAATATAAATATTGAATACGAATATAATAATAGTAAAACTCAAGTAATAGCAAAAATTATTTCAAATATAAAATTAAAAAATACAAAACCATCATGGAAACTAAGTGCAGATGGACTAACATATACAAAAACATTTACAGAAAATACAATTTATTCAACACCAGTAGAAGATATATATGGAAATACATTAACAGCTAATATAAAAATAAATGGAATAAAACAACAAAAAGCAACATTAAATATAAAAAAAATATATGATGGTTCAACAAATACAGTATCAGCACAAATAATCTCTGATGTTCCATTAAAGAATACAAAACCATCATGGAAATTAAGTGCAGATGGACTAACATATACAAAAACTTTTGCTCAAAATACAGTTTATTCAACACCAGTAGAAGATATATATGGAAATATCATAAATGTAAAAATAGAAATTGTAGAAATAAGAAGTGCCAAAGTTACAATGGATTATATTTATGATGAAAAAACAAATAGTGTAACTGCTAAAATAATATCAGACATAAAATTAAAAAATACAAAGCCATCATGGAAGTTAAGTTCAGACTCATTAACATATACAAAAGTATTTGCAGAAAATACAACTTATTCTACACCAGTAGAAGACATTTATGGAAATGTAATAAATGTTACTATAAAAATAGAAAATATAGATATAACACCACCTGAAATAACAGTAGAATATATATATAATGATGATGATACTGTTACAGTATATATGAAATCAAATGAAAAATTATCAAATACAAAACCATCATGGAAATTAAGTCAAAATCAATTAGTATATGAAAAAACGTTTACTATAGACCAAAATTATATAACACCTGTTGCTGATTTACATGGAGTTGAAACAAATGTAAAAATTGAGTTTAAAAATAGAAAATTTACATATAAACAAGATGATAATTCTACAATAAAAGTGAGATATTTATATATAGGACGTACAAAAGCTATAGTAGATATTATATCATCAGTAAAAATAGCAGACACAAAACCATCATGGAAATTAAGTGCAGATGGTTATAAATATACAAAAACATTTTATGATAATAATATATACACAACACCTATTCAAGATATTAATGGCGTAACTAAAAATGTAAATGTAATTGTAAATTTATTTGATAATTATTTAACAGGAATAGATGTTTCAGCTCATCAAGGAAAAATAAATTGGGCAGAAGTTAAAAATTCAGGAATTGACTTTGCTATAATTAGATGTGGATATGGACAAGATATTCCATCACAAGATGATACATTTTTTGCGAGAAATATAGCAGAATGTGAAAGATTAGGAATACCTTATGGAATTTATCTATATTCTTATGCATTAACAGAAAATGATGCATATTCAGAAGCAGACCATGTATTAAGACTTATAAAAGGACATAATCCAACATTTGGAATATGGATAGATATAGAAGACGCTGATGGATATAAAACAAGATATGGAATGCCATCAAATGAAACTTTAACAAATATAGCTTCAATATTCTGTGATAAAATAATGCAAAATGGATATAAAGCAGGAATATATGCTAGTTGTTCATGGTTTTCAAATCAATTAAGCAGTCCAAAATTAGATAATTATAATAAATGGATAGCTCAATGGAATAGCTGTTGTACATACAATAAAAAATATGTAATGTGGCAATATACATCTAAAGGTAAAGTTAATGGAATTTTAACAGATGTAGATACAGATATTTATTATAAATAAATGCAAAAGGGAGATATAGAATAATATGGAAAACAAAAAAGTAACATTAGTTATACCAATGTATTACGAAGAAAAAGTAGTAGAAGAATGTTATACAAGAGTAAAAGAAAATTTAAATAAATTAAAAAATTATGAACATGAAATAATTTTTGTAAATGATGGAAGCAAAGATAAAACATTAGAATTATTAGAAGAAATAGCTGAAAAAGATAAAACAGTAAAAATAATTTCTTTTTCAAGAAACTTTGGTCATCAAGCAGCAGTGACTGCTGGACTTCAATATACTACAGGTGATGCAATTATAATAATGGATGCTGACCTTCAAGATCCTCCTGAGTTAATACCAGATATGTTAAAATTATGGGAAGATGGAAATGAAGTAATTTATGGAAAAAGAAAATCAAGAGAAGGAGAAAGTGCATTTAAATTATTTACAGCAAAAATGTTTTATAAAACATTAAATGCACTTTCAGATGTTGAAATACCACGAGATACTGGAGATTTTAGATTAGTAGATAAAAAAGTAGTAGATACAATAAATTCTCTACCAGAGCATAACAAATTTTTAAGAGGATTATTTAGCTGGGTAGGATATAAACAAATCCCATTTGAATATGAAAGAAAAGAAAGATTTGCTGGAAAAACTAAATATCCTTTTAAAAAGATGATTAAATTAGCATCAGATGGAATTATAAGTTT
>CANQTJ010000002.1 GCA_947626705.1 uncultured Clostridia bacterium
TTACCACCAGATTGACGAATAAATTTACCTTGAACTTTTACTTTATTTCTAATTGTTTCTTTGTAAGCAACTTGTGGCTTACCTACATTACATTCAACTTTAAATTCTCTTTTTAATCTATCAACAATGATATCTAAGTGTAACTCACCCATACCAGCAATAATAGTTTGACCTGTTTCCTGATTTGTATAAGCTTTAAATGTTGGATCTTCTTCAGCAAGTTTTGCTAAAGCTATTCCCATTTTTTCTTGAGCAGCTTTATCTTTTGGCTCAATAGCTATATCAATAACTGGTTCAGGGAATTCCATTGATTCTAGAATTATTGGATGATCTGGATCACATAAAGTATTTCCAGTTGTAACATCTTTTAAACCTACTGCTGCTGCAATATCTCCTGCATACACTTTATCAATATCTTCTCTGTGATTTGAGTGCATTTGAAGAATTCTTCCAACTCTTTCTTTTTTATCTTTACTTGAGTTTAATACTGTTGAACCAGATTCTAATGTTCCTGAATAAACTCTAAAGAAACATAATTTTCCAACAAATGGATCTGTTGCAATTTTAAATGCTAATGCTGCAAATGGTTCAGAATCAGATGTTTTTGCTTCTGTTTCTTGTCCATCTAATGTTTCACCTTTTATATGTTCAATATCTAATGGTGATGGCATATAATCAACTATTGCATCTAATAATTCTTGCACACCTTTATTTTTATATGAAGATCCACATGTAACTGGAACTATTTTATTGTTTATAGTACCAATTCTCAAACCTTTTTTAATCTCTTCATTTGTTAATTCTTCACCATCTAAGTACTTCATCATTAATTCTTCATCTTGATCAGCAACTGCCTCTATCATTGCAGATCTAAATTTTTCTGCTTGTTCAATCATATCTGCTGGTATATCTGTTTCTTCAATCTCTTTTCCTAAATCATCTTTATGGATAAATGCTCTCATTTTTATTAAGTCAACTATACCTTTAAATTGATCTTCAGCACCTATTGGTAATTGGATTGGAACTGCATTTGCTTTCAATCTATTCTTTAATTGATCAACACAAAGCATAAAATTAGCTCCTGTTATATCCATTTTATTTACATATACCATTCTTGGTACATTATATTTATCAGCTTGTCTCCAAACTGTTTCTGTTTGTGGTTGAACTCCACCTTTTGCAGCTAAAACTGTTACAGCACCATCAAGTACTTTTAAAGATCTTTGAACTTCTACTGTAAAATCAACGTGACCTGGTGTATCAATAATATTAATTCTATTATTATTCCAAAAACATGTTGTACAAGCAGATGTAATTGTTATACCTCTTTCTTGTTCCTGTGCCATCCAGTCCATTGTAGCAGCACCTTCGTGAACTTCTCCTATTTTATGTGTTTTTCCTGTATAGAATAAAATTCTCTCTGTTGTTGTTGTTTTACCAGCATCAATATGAGCCATTATTCCTATATTTCTTGTTCTTTCTAATGGGTATGCTCTTCCTGCCATTTTGTATTTTTCCCCCTTCCTATTTAAAAATTCATTAAATTAGTTTTTATCTGCATCCAACTTTATAAAAGTTTTTTCAATATACATAATATACATGAGTAATATCTCTAAATTTTTATTTGTTTTCCTTGCTAAAATCTAATTTATGAATTTTATAGTTTTCACTTTTTATTTTTTCTCTAAATTTTCATTAAAATCATTTCAAAACAAATGTGTAAATTGCTATCTTATACTAACTTATAATTTAAATTAAAAATGATAAGACGTATATAAATTTTTTACGAAAAATAGTAAGATATGCATTTTTGATATTTATTATAAGACGAAGGCGTACGTTGGTACGTCGAGATTTATAATAAGTAACGAAAATATGCAGGTTGCTGTTTTTCGCGAAAATTTTACCATTTGTAGTGAGCAAACGCCTTATTAGCTTCAGCCATTCTATGTGTATCTTCTTTCTTCTTGAAAGCTCCACCATTTCCAGCAACTGCATCCATAATCTCACCAGCTAACTTTTCAGCCATAGTCTTCTCATGTCTATTTCTAGCATAAGTAACCAACCATCTTAAACCTAAAGTTTGTCTTCTCTCTGGTCTAATTTCAAGTGGCACTTGATATGTAGCTCCACCAACTCTTCTAGCTTTAACTTCAAGAACTGGCATTACATTTTCTAAAGCTGCTTCAAAAACTTCTAAAGGACTCTTTCCTTCCTTTTCTTTTATAATATCAAAAGCATCATAAACTATTTTTTGAGCAACTGTCTTTTTACCATCTAACATTATATTATTTACCAATTTAGTAACAACTTTACTATTATATATTGGATCTGGTAAAACATCTCTTTTTGCTATAAATCCTCTTCTTGGCACTATTCTTCCCTCCTTAAATTATATTTAGACATTTATAAAAATATCTTAGGTACTCTGATAGGATTTTCCTATCCGTATAGTGCATTATAATATATCTAAATTTAAGTACCTTTTACAAGTTCATCATAAATTAAAAAATTTTAATTTACAAAAATTTAGTAAGTATTACAAGCACTATTAATTATCACTTTGCTAACAATCTAAAATTTCAGAACAACTTAAAATTATATTTTTATCTGTTCTTTCTATTTTTTAGGTTTCTTAGCTCCATACTTAGAACGCGCTTGCATTCTATCTTTAACACCTGCTGTATCTAAAGTTCCTCTAATAATATGATATCTAACACCTGGAAGGTCTTTTACCCTACCACCTCTTATTAATACAACACTGTGTTCTTGTAAGTTATGTCCTATACCTGGTATATAAGATGTAACTTCATAACCATTTGAAAGTCTTACTCTGGCAACTTTTCTCAAAGCAGAGTTTGGCTTTTTAGGTGTAACAGTTTTAACTACTGTACAAACTCCTCTTTTTTGTGGAGCCCTATTATTAGTTAATCTTTTATTTTTTGAATTCCAACCATGTTGAAGAGCTGGTGCAGTTGATTTTGTTACTCCTGTCTTTCTACCTTTTCTTACTAATTGATTAATTGTTGGCACTTAAATTTCACCTCCTAATACTTTTTTTATTTGTAATATTTTTGAAATATTACAATAATATAAAATTAATAAACTGTTACGGAATTACACAATACATGTAATTTACAATAACAGTTTATATTTTATCATTTTTATATTAATAAGTCAAGAAAAAATTTTTATTCTTGCAAAATTTGGGTTAAAGGATAATGATTTTTAATTAATATTATTTAAAAATCATTATCTTATAACAAAAAATTGATTACCTCTTGTTAATTATCTTTGTATTTGATTTTCTTGTTTTTGTTGAGATTGATAAGCTTTATATGCCTCATCTGCTACTTTCTCAGCTTCTGATTTTTCTATAGGATTTCCAAATTTGTCTAATTTTATATCATTTTTTTCAACATCTTCTGCTTCAACCCATTGAGCTATACCATCTGAAACTGTATGATACATTTTTATAGTTCCAGCATCGCTTAAAAACTTTTCGTCTAATCCTTTAGATTTTAATACCTCTTTTATATCTTCGCCTTCTTTTACACTTATATAATTACCATCTAAAGAATAATATCCTTCCATAGTTACTCTATATACTCTGTCTTTCGATGTTTCAGGTTTTATTTGAATTTTTTGACCTGCATTTTGTCCATTTTTAATTCTTAGTGAATCTGTTGGATCTCTATATAATAGTGCACCAGATTTTACTTTTACATAATCTCCGCTATGTATTCCTTCATTTTTTTCTTCAACTTTTTGTCCGTTCTTTTCACCAGTCTTTTCTTCGGTTTTTTCATAATCTTTTTCATTTATACTTGAATCTGTTTTTTCATTTTGAATATTATCATTATCCTTATTTTTGTTTTTGTTTTTTTCAATTATATCTTGAGCATCTTTCTTTATACCTGACATATCAAGATTTAATGAATCATTATCTAATTCTTTACTCATCCCTGGCATTTTAGGCTGTTTCGCATCATTTAGTAAATTGCTTTGAACTGCTCCAGATAAACCTAATGCACCTAGTACACCAGCTAAACCTACAATAATTTTTGTTTTTAAAGGTAATTTATCTTTTTGTACTTTAGCTATTGCATACTTTGATTGTTTATCTGCAACTTTAATAATAGATTTCATATCCATTCTTTTAATATTTTTATTCTTTTCTCTAAAATCATATATTAAATTAAATCCTTTATCAAATCTACCATTTGTTTTTATTGAATTAATATAATTGTCTAATAAATTTTTATCATATTGTTCTAAAAGTTCAAATAATGATATATCTATATTTTTAGCTTGTTTTTTAGTTAATCCAAATTCTTTTATTGCCCAACTTCTATACGCCTTAATATCTTCTTTAGTATATGAATTAACATATTTTTCATCTCTTACTAAAAATGGATAATGATAATTTTGATTATTATTTTCATCTATAATTCTGTATACTCCATTTTTTGCATCAAATATTATTTCTGCTATTTGAGGTGTATCTTTTTTGCCTCCTGTTTGTCCTTGTTTCTGTGTTTGTTGATTGTTAGCATATTCTTTAAGTTTATCTTTAAAGTAAGGCATTATTATATTTGCACGTTCTTCATCTTTTTTCCATTGTTCTTGATATCTATCATATTTTTCTTGTAATTTTTTTGTTTTTTCCATAATCCCATCTAATTCTGCTTGGTAATCTTTTGCCATATCTGGATTATCTTTCATATTTCTTTGCAATTCATCAATTTTTTGTTTGTTTTCATGTATTCTTAATTTCAAGTTTAATCCGGCTGTATCTCTCCTACACATATCTTTTAATTCATCAAGTATTTTTAGAGTATCTGTTTCATTTGCAAAGACAGCACTCATCTTATTCAAGGTTAAAATAAATTCATCATTAGATTTTACATCTTCTATAATATCCTGCACATATTTATCATTTTCATTATGATTAATATCATCTTGATTATCTTTATTTGATTCATTATTATTACCAACATTTTCGTCTTTATCATCTTTACCTAAATCATCAACACTATTAACAATCTCATTTTGTTCATTTTCATCTTTATCTTTGCCTTTATCCTTGTCATCTATTTTTCCATTTAATTTTTTATCTAAATTTTGAATATCTTCTCTATTAACATTTTCATCTACTAATTTCATAATATCGTCTATTTTAGCAGCTTTTTGAAGTTTACTTTCTTTATCCGATTTTTTACCTATTAAATGAATTAATGAAATTTTATCCCTTACATCTCTCAACTGTTTTTTATTTTCATTTAAATTTTTTCTAGCTTCTTTAACTTCTTTTTTCTGGTCATCTGTCATAGCATCAAATTCTTTATCTGTTGTCTTAGCTAAACCTATTTGTTGTTGTAACATTTTTCTTTTTTCTTTTAGTTCAGATAAGTTCAATGTGTTAACATCTAAATCCATATTGTCAGTTAGTAATTTTTTCATTCCACTTAATTTTTTTAAAGTATCTTTTTTATAGCTATCCATATTCTTTTGATTTTGTTCTTTCTTTTCTTGCCATGCATAATACATAACTGTATATTCATTAAGTTTTTCTTGATTTTCTTTTACCATTTTATTATATTGTTCAATATCTGTGTCTTTAATTTGTTTTGCTTGTTTATCTCTTGCAAGAATATCTTTTTGACTTTCTAATAATTTTGCACTTAAATCATTAATTTCATTTTCAGTATTCAAAAATTTTTTTACTTCATTTTTTAATTCTTCAATTATTAATGTTAAATTTGTACTTCCACTAAATTTAACATTATTAGTTTTTGTTGGTTTTTTCATAATACATCCTTTCCTATCTGAAAAGAAAAATGTAAAAAACACTTATATTTTTTGAATATTTCTCTTTTCCTTATATCTCATATAATTACATATTAATTAAAATTATACCATAAAATAACATAAAATGCAATAATCTTATGTTAATTATTGCATTTTTATATAAATTTAATATATTTGTAATATTTCTGTAATATTATTTTCTAGATTTTTTAAGCTCCTTTTAGCAAATTCCATATATCTTTGTTTTTTATCTTTAATCTTATTCCCTTCTAATTCTGGTAAAATTCCAAAATTTGCATTCATAGGTTGAAATCTATTATTTTCAGTTGATATATATTTAGATAATGCCCCTATAATTGTATATTCTGAAAATTTAATTCTTTTTTTCATATCACTCATTTGCTTACTTTTAAAACGTAATATAGCATTTATTGCTGCAACCATTCCAGAAGAAATTGATTCAACATATCCTTCTACTCCTGTTATTTGTCCAGCAAAATATATATTATTATTTTCTTTAAAATTATAAGTATCATCTAATAACTTTGTAGAATTTATATATGTATTTTTATGCATAACACCATATTTTACGAAATCAGCATTTTCTAAGCCTGGTATCATAGAAAAAACTTTCTTCTGTTCTCCAAATTTTAAATTTGTTTGAAATCCTACCATATTATAAATAGTTCCATCTAGATTATCTTGTCTAAGTTGTACTATTGAATATGGTCTTTTTGCAGTTCTCAAATCATCAAATCCAACTGGTTTTAAAGGTCCAAACCTTAATGTATCTATTCCTCTTTTTGCCATTATTTCAATTGGCATACAACCTTCAAATATTTCTCTTTTCTCAAATTCATGTAGCATAACTACTTGTGCTTCTACTAACGCCTTCCAAAATTTTTCATATTCTTCTCTACACATTGGAAGATTTATATAACTTTTTTCTTGTTCTTTTTGTCTTTGTTTCCATTCTTCAATGCTTTCGTCTTTTTTCTTCTCTTGTTCATACCTATTTCCATAAAAAGCTATATCAAAATTTATGCTTTCTTTACTTATAATAGGAGCTGCAGCATCATAAAAATATAATTTATCTTCACCAGTTATTTTACTAATTTCCTTTGCTAACTTTTCTGAAGTTAATGGACCTGTGGATATAATTACAATTCCATCTTTACAATCCACATTTTCTACTTCTTTGTGGATAATTTCAATTAAAGGATTTTTTTGTATTTCTTCAGTAACTCTTTGAGAAAATTTTTCTCTATCAACTGCCAGAGCTTGTCCAGCCGGTACCTGTGTTTCATCAGCTATTTTAATTAATAATGAATCTAATCTCCTGAGTTCTTCTTTTAAAAGTCCACAAGCATTTGTTAATAAATTAGATTTAAAAGAATTACTGCATACTATTTCTGCTAAATTTTTATTTGTATGAGCTTCTGAAAATTTAGTTGGTTTCATTTCATATAATTTAACTTTAATACCTGCCTTAGCAATTTGGTATGCAGCTTCTGTACCTGCTAAACCTCCACCTATAATTGTTATATAATCTCTCATATTACTTACAAACATTATTGTTAAGTTTAAAAAATTCTAAACTTAACAATATGTCCAAAAATTGCCTCCTTTTTATTTTTAATTAAATAAATTCATTATATCTTCTTTAGAAAGCTTATTTATAAATGTTGTCTGTGTATTAAGTACATTATCAGTAAGTTCTGCTTTTCTTTGTTGTAACTCATAAATTTTTTCTTCTATTGAATTTTTGGTTATCAATTTATAAACTTGCACATTATTTTTTTGACCTATTCTATATGCTCTATCTGTTGCTTGATTTTCTGCTGATATATTCCACCATGGATCATAATGTATAACCATATCTGCTCCTATTAAATTAAGTCCTGTACCTCCTGCTTTTAAAGAAATTAAAAACACTCCTATTTTAGGATTTTGATTAAATTCTTCTACAAGTTCTATTCTTTCATCTACTTTTGTTGCACCTGTTAATTTAAAATAATTTATTTGTCTATTTTCTAATTCTTTTTCTATTATTTCAAACATTGAAGTATAAGTTGAAAATAATAAAATCTTATGTCCTGCTTGTATTGCATCTTCTACAATCTCCATGCATTGTTCTAATTTACTGCTTCCATCCTTATAATCTTCAATAAAAAGACCTGGGTGGCAACAAATTTGCCTTAATCTAGTAAGTGCTGCTAATATTTTTATTTGACTTTTTTCAAATCCATTAGCTGTTATTTCATCTTGTAACTCTTGCTTTGCTTGTACTAAATATGATAAATATATTTTTCTTTGTTCTTCTTCCATTTCATTATTTAAAACTGTAATAGTTTTTTCTGGTAACTCTGTTAAAACCTCTTTTTTTGTCCTTCTTAATATAAACGGCTCTATTAGCATTTTTAATTTTTTCATGGAATCTTTATCTTCATCTTTTACAATTGGCATCTCATATTTGGTTTTAAAATCTTTATAATTAAATAAATAACCTGGCATTATAAAATCAAAAATTGACCATAATTCTGCAAGTGAGTTTTCTATCGGAGTACCTGTTAATGCAAATCTAGTATCTGACGCTAATTGCTTAATTGCTTTTGCATTTTTCGTATTATTATTTTTAAGATATTGTGCTTCATCAGCTATTATAAATCTAAAATTATAATTTACCTCTTTATAAATATCTATATCTCTTTTCAATAAATCATAAGATGTTATAACTATATCATATTTATCTACATTGTTTATTATGTCTTTTCTTTCTATTGCAGTTCCCCTAATTACTTTTATATTTAAACTTGGTGCAAATTTTTCAATTTCATTTTTCCAGTTTAAAGATAATGAACTTGGAGTAACTACTAAACTTGTTTTATTTTTTTCCTCATTTTGCTTACTATCAAGTAATAATGAAATAATTTGAATTGTTTTTCCTAATCCCATATCATCTGCTAAAATGCCACCAAATTTATATGTATCTAATGTTTTTAGCCATTTAAAACCTGTTTTTTGATAAGGTCTTAATGTTTCTTTTAAAGTTTCTGGTATTAATTCTTCATCATCAATTAAATCTTTATCTAATCCATTTATAATATTTTTATATTGTTTATTTTTTATAACTTCTGTATCTTTCATATTCTTTAATAGCTCATTTAAATATAATGCTCTATTTACTGGTAATCTTACCTGTCCTTCTTCTAATTGTTTATAATCAATACCTGTTCCAGAAAGCAATTTATCAATAAATTCTATTTCACCACTATTTTGTAAATCTATAAATGCACCTTTTTTTAATTTATGATATTTCTTTTTTAATCTATATTTTTTTATTATCTCCTCTAATTCATCTAAATCTATATTTAATTCTTTTAAATCTATAGATAATAAATTATTTTCAACCTTTACTCCTAAGGAGCTAATTTTAGGTTTCATTATCTCTTTTGACTTAAAATTATCAGTAACTAATACCTCAAACTTTTTCATATAAAATTCTATATCATTTGTCAAAAATTCATATATTTTTTCCTCATCAGGCAATATCAATCTTGAATTGTTAATGTCATACATAAAGCCTGTTTTATTAAAGATATTCATCACTTTAGTTTCTTCAATTATATTTCTCGGATATTTAAAATTATCATCCTCCTCTTTATTTAATGGATCAAATTCATTCTCTCCATAACATAGTTTTATATCCGCTACTATAAAATCATTCTCATTAAAATCTAGAAAAATTTTAACTGCTAATTTTTCAGGCTTATATTCTTTTATTTCATTTTCAACATTCTCATCTATCTTTATTGCATCTTTTACTTTAGGAAACACTACAGAAAATAATTCTCCTAAATCGTTTTTACTTAATAAAACCTGAGTTAAATAATTTTCTTTAAATAAACTTAATAATTTTAAAGTTGATTTTTCAAACTCTTTACTACATCTATATAATTTATCTTCTGTTAAAACATATTTATACTTTCTTCCTTTTAAAATTGTTATTTTATATATGTCAAAATCTGCTACAATTTTATATTCATCTTTTGAAACTTTTTCTAAATTAAACTCTATTTTAGGATTTCCATCTATAAAATTTATATATTCTTTTTTATGTTCTCTTTCTATTAATATTTTTTTGTCTTTTAATATTTCAAAAAGTTCATCAATTGCAGTATTACTTATAATTATACTACTTTCATTTAATGCTTTACCATAATATCTATAATTAGAATTTATATTAGAGTTTGTAAATGCTATTATTTCAGAATATTTTAATATAAATTCTAATATATTTTTTGAATCTTCTTCAAACATTTGCTTTGTATGTACAAATTCTAGTTTATCTCCATATCTGTAAAATTCATTATTTATCATCAACTTATAAAAGTCTGCTAAGTTTTTTAACTTATACATTCTTTTATTTCCAATCCTAAATTCTACCTTCATTTCTTTTAAATATTTGTCATATATTATTTGAGGTTCAATTTTTATTGTTCCTTTACTTATCATCTCATCTTCTACACCAGAACTTATTTCCTCTAATTCCTCATTATATAATGCTTTTACAATTTGATTAAAACTATTGTATTGATTTTTATTTCTTACACTATTAGAATTGTGGACTTCGTTTTTAACATTTTCATTTGGCATATCTTTAAAAGCTAACATAGTTGCTAAGCTATGTTTACAAACACCATACGTATTATAATAATCAGGGCACGTACATTCTATTGATTGTATTTCTCCATCTTCTACTTCTATATATGTATCATATATATCATTACCATAAGCTTTTCCTGTTACTTCAAAGTTATTTAAGTCATCATATATAGTTTTGATTATTCTTATTTTCCCATCTTTTGCATATTTTCTTGCTTTTTCTGCTCTTGCATATCCTGCATCAATTATTAATTCTTCTATAATATTATCATTTATTAACATGTCCTTCTCCTTTACTTAGTGAAATATTATATAATATTTTTAACAATTAAGCAAGAAATTTATTTAATTAAATAATTTTTGTTACAAGATGTTACAATTCACAAAATGTGCATGGAAAAATTTTAGAAATTTTTTATTCTTTAATATTTTAAAGCTAATTAATTACTTTTCTGTTTCTCTTTATAATATTTTGCAATTAATTCATCTAGCTCAACACTTAATTTATAGGTAATAGAATAATCTTGACCATCTTCTATACTTTTATTTAGTTTATCTCTTAGTTTACAAATTTCTTCATTTAACATACAAATCTCTCCTTTTTTGATTTTTTCTCTTCTGTATATCTATAAATTACCATATTAAACAACGTAAGTCAAGTATTTTCAACGGTTTTTAACAACTTTCGTATGACGTCATTCTTCATTTTTCGACATATAAAAATATAAAAAAACAGCATAAAATATTTTTCTATTTTTATGCTGAAAATACAACAATATTTTTATCTAATTTCTTACAACAGATAATACCATTTTATCTTTTTTAAAAACATTTTTCAAAACTTGATTTACATATTGTATATTTATTGTACTTATTTCTTCTAAATAATCAAAACTATTAATACCTTTAAAATAATCTGATAGAAACATTCTTGAAATACTTGTCACATCATTATATTCTTTAACATACTCTCCATATATCATTTTCTTTGTCCTGTTAAAATCACTTTCATTTATACCTTCACTTACAAATTTATCTATTTGTTTTTTTAACATTTCAAATAGTTCTTCGGGATTATTTGATTGACCATTAATTAAAATAAAAGCATAGCTTTTGTCAAATTCATATTCAATACTAGGTACTGAATAACTATTTCCAATATCATATAATTGTTTATATAGTTCTGAACTTGAACCAATTAAAATATTTAGTAAAATTTCAATAGATATATGTTTTTTAACCTTTTCTTTATCTTCAGCTGGTATATCTTTTATTCCAATAGTATAAAGTGGTTTACTAACTTCCATCTTTTGTTCTACTTTTTCTTTTACTATATCTACAGGTTCATCTTCATAAATTCTTTTTATTTCTCCATTAGATTTATTATTAATCAATCTTTTTTTTATTTCTTCTAATATCTTTTCTGGTTCAAAATCTCCACAAATAACCATTGCCATATTTGATGGATTATAAAAAGTATTGTAACATTTATATAATATATCTTTATCTATTTTACTTATAGTTTCCACAGTTCCTGTTATATCAAGTCTAATAGGATTTTTGTGATACATATTTTCTAATGCATTTAGATATACCTTCCAATCTGGATAATCATCGTACATCATTATTTCTTGACCTATTATGCCTTTTTCTTTTTCGACATTTTCATCTGTAAAATATGGATGTTGCACATAATCCATAAATTCATCTAAAGCCTCATAGAAATTATCAGTACATTCATACAAATATGCTGTATGATTATTTGTCGTATAGGCATTTGCATTAACTCCTAATGCAGTTAATACATCTAAACTATTTCTTCCATTTTCTTGCTCAAACATTTTATGCTCTAAAAAATGTGCTACACCTTTTGGTACTTCTGTTACCTCTGTTTCTCCTGGTACTATAAAAGTACTATCATTTGAGCCATAATTTGTTCCCCATATTATATATTTTTTCTGTATTCCTCTTTTAGGAATTATCATAACAGTTAATCCATTCTCTAGTTTTTCTATATATAATTTTTCTTTAATTTTAGAATTTTCAATAATTTGCATTAATTACCCCTTTCTATATATTTTTAAGAAAATATATTGTATTTATACTAACTCTATTAGCTATATCAATAACATTTTGTTTATTCACTTTATTAATCCTTTCCATATAAGCATTTAAATCAAGTTTATTTTTGGATAATTCTTGTCCAAAAAAATAAGTAATTTCTGTATCTTGTTCATCATCTATAGATTTTATTGATGCTACAATTCCTTGTTTTGCATTTTCTACTTCTTCATCTGTAAAATTGCCACTTTTCATTTCCTCAATCTGTTGTTTTATAATTTCTAATGCTTTATCATAATTAGCAATCTCTATTCCACAATTTATAAAAATATTATTTTTAAATCTATAATAACTAGAACTTGCTGTATAAGCCAAACTTGCTTTTTCACGAACATTTTGAAATAATTTTGAATTTGCGCTACCTCCCAATATACTATTATATATCATTGCATCATATTTTAAATCTTCATTATCTAAATCTAAATCTAATCCAATTACTAACTTACCTTGATTTACGTCCATTTGTTCTTGCACACTATTTTCTTTATCTGTTTTTTTACCACTTATATTAGGCATAACATATTCTGGTTTTCTCTCTTTAAGTTTATTTATATTTTCATTATTTCTTATTATATCTTCTATATTATCATCTAAAATACCTGAAACAAATATATCTACCTTGCAATTATTTATTAGATTAATATAATATTCATATAAATTTTCTTCATTAATATTTTTTAAATCGTCAACATATCCATATTTATATAATCCATACGGTTCATTTTTATACATTTCCTCAATACATCTATCTAAAGCATATCTAGCCTTATTATCAATTTTACCTTCAATTATTTGCTTTAGATTTTCTTTTTCTTGTTCAACATATTCTTTTTTAAATTTGTTACTTTCTGTATATGGATTAAAAACTAATTGCAAAATATCTTCTATTGATTGTTTTAGCATATTTTCATTATCATTAGGTAAAAATCCATCATTCACTGATTCAATATAAAATTTTAAAACTTGATTATCTCCTGTTTTATCTAAACCACAATCTAAACTAGCTCCATACATTTCTTCTAATTTTTTATTAATTTCCTCTTGAGTATTTAATATTGATGTACCCCTTCTTAATACTGCTGGAATTAACGCGTTTTTAGTAACATTTTCTTTTTGTAGCTTTGTCGTTAACATTACAGCAATTAAATTTGTCTTAAATTTTTCTGTGTCAATTGTGTGCAACTTTATTCCATCTTTTATATCTAATTGATTATATTTCACAAAAATCATCCTTTCCTTAATTTTAGCTACCATATTTTTACTAAATTATATATAAAGTATTTTATCCTAAAATTGAAATACCATACCTAAATTTTGATTTTCATAATTAAAAATGGAAACATAAGGTAAAATAATATTTTAAAAATAATATCCCCTAAGCTTCCATTTATTAAATATATGTATTTAAAATTTTCTCTTTCTTGCTGCCTCTGATTTTTTCTTTCTCTTTACGCTTGGCTTTTCATAATGTTCTCTTTTACGAACTTCTTGTAAAACTCCATTACGTGCACATTGTCTTTTAAACCTTTTTAAGGCATCTTCTATATTTCCATTATTAACTTTTATTTCTGACATTATATTCCCCTCCTTCCGGTCATACGAAAATGTATGTGGGATTTATTTCTTTAAAGTAAAATATTTTGTATTTTACCTATACCCTGTATACGTTACACATTATACATTATTATGTGGTATATTGTCAATAGTTTGTATTGCATTAATCAGGATAAAAAATAAATTTTAATTTTAGTACTTGCAAATACTAAATTACAAGCATTAAAAATTTATTTGATTTTTTTATAAAAGTTAAAAATCTTGTATCTAAATTATTAGTTTTTATACTTAAGACTTAGCTATTTTTAATACTGACTTTTTTGTTGAGTGCGTTATTTCTGATATTAAATCTATGGGCATATTTCTTTTTAACATTTCTTTTATTATTTTTAATTTTTCTTCTTGTCTGCCCTCTTGTCTTCCTTCCTGTCTTCCCTCCTGTCTTCCCTCCTGTCTTCCAGATTTTCTTCCAACCTCTATTCCAGTCCTTATTCCTTCTTGTCTTATTTCTTCATTTTCTTCTCTTATTGTTTCTAATATTTGTAACATTTCTTTATTCTCTCCCTTCAATTTTTTTATTACTTCTTTTGCTTTTTCTTCTCCTAATTTTCTTTTTAGGATTTTGTCAATCATTATTAATAATACATCTTTTCCTTTTCCTATATATTCTTTCTCATTTTTTTTAATTTCTTTTACTATACTATCTATACAACTTGATAAATCTCCTCCTTTTTTATATTTTTCCATTAGCATAAATTTTGATAAATATGTTTTTTCTTCTAATAATTCTTCTTCTGTATACTTGTTTATATCATCTATTATATACTCTCCAAATTTTAGTTTTTCTTTTATATCTAACTTTTCTTGCATTTCTTGAATGTCTTTTTTTATATCCCATTTTTCTTTTCCTGTATATAATACTATTGGTATTACTAATGGCAATTTATATCCTTTTTGTCCTATTTTACTATAATCGATTGCACTTTTTATTATTTCCATTGAATATTCCATTAGTCGCCATGGCATTTTTATATCTTTTTTTGTTTGATGCTCAATTAGAAAAAATATATTACTATTTTTTATTTTATATATAACATCGCATTCTCTATTTTCTAAGTTCACTGTTACAAAACTACTATTATATTTTTCTATACCATTAGGCTTAAAATTTGTATTTAAATTTTTATTTATAAATTTACTTGCTTCTGATTTTATATCTAATATTTTTCTGCATATTTTATCATCTTCATTATTTATTTTTTTACATTCATTTAAGTAATATGGTACATCATTTTCTCTAAGAGCATTTATATTACTATGTTTATTAAATATAACTTCTTTATATCTTTCGCATTCTTGATAAGTAAATATTTGTATATTAGTTCTATTTATTTTATTATAAAACTCTTTTTCTGTATTGTCAATATTTATTTTGTAGTTAAATTTTATTTTTTTCACTCCCTTCCATAATTTGTACTTTATTTTTGGATTTTTTTTAGATTTAAATTTTTGAACTAAAATTTGAAATAAATATATTTATTATAATACTACAAAATGCCGAACTTTGCAATGTTTTTTCATCGTCAAAATTCGACATTTTTATAGTACTATCTTCTACTTTTATAATCTTAATAAATTTATTTAATAACTCCAAATACAGTTATTGCAAAAGAACATTTTGCATTATATCCATAATTAGTATCTATACTTACATTCTTTGTTAATACATTACTTATAACCATATTATTAGTCGATGATGTTGCAGAAGTTTTTGTTAATTGACAAGTTGGCAAATCAACAAATTCGAATGGAAAATTTAATTGAACAGTTGATGTTGTATCTAGAGCAGTATAATTTTGATATAATATACAAAATTTATTTTGAAATATTTGATAATGAAATCCTGTTTCTTCATTATATCCAGATGTTCCAATATCATTTCTTATTCCATCTATATATTCACCAATTTTACTTTCATAATCTGATAAAGTATCATTTTCTTGTTGTTGAGCATTATCCGACTTTTCCTTTGCCAATTTTGCATTTTTAAATAGCCCATTTCCAGTTAATTGAGCAATTGAAATTCCTGCCAATATCAATAAAATCACTATTGTCATAACCAATGCAACTAATGTTATTCCTTTACTTTTTTCATACGTTTTTTCTAACTTCATTTATTTTCCCCTTTCTTCCTTTGTTTATTTTATACAAATATTACTTTATTATGTAAAATAATTATTACTAATTTCTGTTTTAAATTTTATCATTCACATATTTTTTTGTAAATACTTTTTCTTAAATTTTCTTATATTTTTAATATGACATATTACATTCACATCTAATATCTTAATTAAATAAAAAGGTTAAATATATAATATTTTAAATTGAGTTCGACCTGATAAATTATTTTCTTTATCTTTTTATAGTGTGTATTATGAATTGTAACTACAACATTGTTATAGCTCACAGTTGACTAACAAATATTTTTTGATATAATAACAAAGAAGGAATATAAAAAATGAAAATATTATTTAAAACCAAAACCAAATACACAAAAGAAGTATACCAAAAATATTTACAATTTCATCAAAACAAGTTCGGAAATAAATATAAATTTAATACAATAGTAACAATCCTATTATTAAGCTTTTGTATTATCATTAATTTAAAATATTTAAATTATAAAACTAGCTTTATTTTTACGGTAATATTACTATCATTCTGTTTTTATAGCTTTTTTTATCCAGTAAAAAAAGTGCAAAAAGAATTAAAAACAGAAAAATTTGAAAAGGAAAAAGAATTTACATTTAAATTTTATGATAAGTTTTTTGTGATTAGTAATGATGAATTGTATGAAAAAATAAAGTATCTGAAACTATATAAAATATATGAAACCGATGACTTTTTTTACCTTTATATAAATAAAAATCATGCATTTTTATTAGATAAGTCTAACTTTTCTATAGGAGATATTTCTAATTTTAAGAAATTTATACAGAAAAAAATTTGTTTCTGTGTGAAATTTATACAGAAATTATTTTAGTTACATATAATATTAAAAGAAGATTATTTTAAGCAAATATTTGCTAAATTAATCTTCCTTTTTAGTGTATTCAACTATTCTATTTTTTCAATTCTGGATATCCATTTGTTGCTAAATTAGCAAAATCCCAAATATTTTCATCAAAATGTAATGTATTAACATAGAAAGTTTTTTCTCTTAAATTTTGTGATGTCGCTGTTTTTAAGCTATTGCCAGTATTACTTGTAATACTGCTAACTCCTGTAGAATCTGCAAATTCATAACAATTTTCTAAACACTTTATAATTGTTTCTTCAATACAACCTGCAAATTTATTAACATTTATATTATCAAATCCAGTCATATTTCCAATAGAAATACAGTTTCTTATACTTGGTGTATTATAAATATTTCCTACAAATCCTCCATTATTATTACGGTCATCTGTACTCTTTGGTCTATTTACATTAACATTTGAAATAACATTTTCTATTATAACCGTTTGATGTGTTGCACCAACTATACCTGCACATTCAGTTGTATAACATTCTAAAGTTCCTTGTACATAACAGTTTGTTATTTTTCCTCCATATTTTCTGCCTATGAAAGTTGATACATAAACACCACTTCCAGTTACATTAGCATTTTTTACTGTAATTTTATCAAAAGTAGAGTTTGCATTATCAGTTCCTGAAACAACAGAAGTTCTATGCGTTCCTTTCAATATTATATTTTCAAATTTCATATTTTCAAATACTGCATTATTTGATGTTTTAGTAAATGCTGTTGTCATATCTCCACCTGTATTATTAAAATCTTTTATATTTAAGTTTTTTACTGTTCCTCTAAATTCATTAAATAATGATGCATTTTTTAAATTAGATAATGTATGTCCTTTACCATCAATACTACCTACAAAAGCTTCATTAATAACACTATTAGCTCCACTATATTCAGTAAAATCAATATCATTGTTTATAACATATTTTTTCTTAGTTCCGCCTTCTTCAGTTCCTATTTTTATAAAATCTTCTAAAGTATTAATTTCTACCTGTTCTACTGTATATATATTTTCGCCATATTCATAATACGCATTAGTTTTATTTTTTATAATCGGTAATTCTAAATTTGACTCTTGTATATGTATATTGCTAATACTTGAATTTTTGCTATTAATTGATAAAAATGCTTCTGCTTGTGTATTATATTTTGGTTTTTCAATAACAAGATTCTTTACTTGAGCATATATCATATTATTAAATAATGGATATTTTAGTCCTGTTATTTTATGATTATTTCCATCTAAAATTCCAACAAATTGGTCTATATAATAATTTCCTTCATTTACTGTAATTGTAGAAAAATCAATATCTGCATCTAAACGATAATTTCCAAATGTATTTGAACTTACTAATTTTATTAACTGTTCTGCACTTGTAATTGATGTTTCTGTTGGATTTGTGTATATATCACCATCTAAGAAGTCATTTGTTGCTCTTTTTACAAGTCCAAATATCAATCTTTTTACATTTGTAGTTGCATCTCTATTTCCACTAACTGCATCTATTTTTAGGGCTTCTTCAAATTGTTTAATTACTTGTTCAGAGTCAAAATATGGTATCTTTGATAAGTTTTGTCTTACTTCTTCATAACGATTTAATTTATATTGTTTCCAAGTAATACTGTTATCTCCTGTTATTTTTCTTAATGCATCTAAATCAGTTTGACTTCTTCCAGACATATAAGTAGCATATCCATTTTCATATCCACCAATTCCTAACATCTCTTGCCCTAATCTTTTAAATGAATTACTATCTGGAGCTCCGTTATCATTATGTGCTTGATACCAGTTAACATCATAGAAAGATTCATAACCATAAGTTCCATAACTTGCTGAGCCACGTGTTCCTGGTGATTTTAAAGCAATTTTGTTATTCCATAAGCTTTCCATATCCTTTAAATTCATTTGCCTAAAATCTTCTGCTGTTAAAGTTGAATATGTAGTAATTAATGCTTTGCCATCTTCCTCATAACTTGCTTGGACTGCAACGTTTGCTTGTTGTTCTGGTGTTAATTTCAAAAATGCCTGACCTACCAAATAGTCTAATACATAACCTGTTTCAAACATATCTTTATAGTAGTCTTTGATTTTTTCTGGTGTATTAATTCTTTCATAAGTAAAATTATTTGTAATATCTTGTGTAATATCAAATTTCCTTGAAAGATTAAATACCATACTTCCATCGCCCATATCTTGCGCTATATTTCCATCTGCATGTGCTTCTGGTCCTGTTCCATTTCTTCTTCCACTTCCACCATAGAAATAACGTCCATCTTGATTATGTGCCGTTTCGTGAGCAAATACAGTAAAAGAATAATCTCCATCTAATGCTGCATATACAATCCAAAATACATTAGTTCCATTTGCATAAGCTCCTGCACCATTAGCTGCTCCCCATTGTCCTACTGCTTCATTAACCCATTTTAACACAGGGTCATTTGTAGTTCCCGCTTCTTGTGTTCCAGACGTTACCTTTGAACCTTCTGGGAAATTAAATCTTGTATCAAATTGAATATGTACAAAGCTATTTAATTGTTGAGCAGAATTTTGCATTAAATTTGCCACAGTTCCATAAAAATGTCCTATTTTTTCTGAATACTCTGCTATTATTTCTTGCATTCTTTCTCTTTCTTTTCCATCTTTTGTTAAATAAGTTTTATATCTATTCATACTTCCTATAACAAATTGTGACGGCATAGAAATTATATACATATCCTCTTGTGGTGCAGTCAAAATTGGTAAAATAATATTTGTTCTATCTCCTAAAGTTTCAAAAATATCCCAAATCCTATACTTAATTTCTTCTGTACCTCCATAAGCTTTTTGCTCTTTTAAAATTCCTTTAAAATGCTCTACAAACCAGTCACTTGGATTATCATAACCATTTATTGTTTGCATTAAATATGCTAAAAAGTCTGGCATATTTTTTCCTGTATATACTTGTAAAGTACTTTCATAAAATTTATTGGTAGCACCAGTAGCTCTTAGAGATTTATCCACTTTATATATACTATCTATTAAATAGTCTGTAGTTATATTTTTATCAATATAATATCCATTAAAAAACATTAATTTACTAATTATTACACCATCTAAATCAATATTATACCATTTATCAAAATAGTTATATGCATATAATAATTTTATTATCTTATCTTTTGTAAATTTTTCTGCTATTTGACTTTGAATAATTTGATTATTACAATAAGTTGGATAATCTTCTTGTGTTAACAAATAATTACCTATAATTTCTTCAATCTTAGATTTCACAGATTCATTATAATAATCAACATATAGTCTGCTTTCATCTTCTTCTGTTGTATTTGCAATTACTTGTGCATAATCGTATTCTTTTGCTTCATTAACAATTTTTTGTTTTAATGTTTCATCAATATTGGCAATATAATTTCCAAATTGATATTGTATATTAAGTTCTGGAATTTGATATACCGCAACAAGTTTTTCTATAGTTTTTGAATATTTAACTTCAAAATCTTCTGATTTATTATTTTCATAAATAACCTTTATCTTTGTAACCTTATTAACATCATCTTTTTGAATTCCTAATACAAGCTTATTATCTTTATCAAGTGGCAAAATAAATTTTATCTTTTGTGTAGACATTAACCCTTCTGCTGATATAGTATTAGCATATTCTACCCATCTATTTGTATCAGCAAATGGTATTAACTTTGACACATTATAATATAAAATTTCTTTAGTTTGTTGATAATTTTCATTTTTCCTTACTTCCTCATAATTTGGAATTTTATTTTTATTTTCTATTATTTCATAATCTTCTATTTGACTTGGCATTGTATCAGACTTTAAATTTGGAAGTTTTTGATATTGTATAAAGTCTAAATTCCAAACATCTTCATCTAATTTAAGTTCTTCTTTATAAAATTCCTTTTTATATAAATCTGTTAATAATTTTACTTTTTCACTATTATTAGCATTTATATTAGTAATTGCATTTCCACCTTCATATTCATATATATTATCTACATTAGTTAATACATCAAAACCTGCAATTTTATATGCTATTCCACTTGTCATTGCAAAACAATTTTCAATTCTTGGAGTTCCTCCTTCATTTGGTCCTCCTATAATTCCTCCATTTCCTTTAGCTGATGGAGAAACAATGTTTACATTAGTATAACAATGATTAATTGTTGTTCCACTATGCCAACCAGTAATGCCACCTACCCTTGAGCCTAAATTGTGTTGTAATGTACCTTGCAATTTACCTGTTACATAACAGTTTTCAATAGTTGTTCCACTTGAAGTATTTCCAACAATTCCTCCAATTGTATTATTTCCTTTAACAAATACTTCTGTTGCTGAACAAGATTTAACAGTAGAGTTTATAGCATTTCCAACAATTGCTCCCATTGAAGCTTCATTATTACTTATAGTAGATAATTTTATATGTACATTTTCAATAGTTGTTCCATTTTCTATTACACCTGCTACAATTGCTTTTACAGATGTAGTAACATTTGCGTTTTCAATAACTAAATTTTTAATAGTTGCATTATTTAACTTTTCAAACATACCAGTAGGCAAATTTATTATCTTATGCCCATTTCCATTTAAAGTTCCAGTAAATGTTCCAGTAACTGCTGAAGTTAAAGTTTCAATACAAGAAGCATCTAAATCTTCTGTTAAATCATAATTACCTGATAAATTTTTAGAAATATTTTCAAAAAATTCATTTGCCTTTTTTACTAAAGTATGCTCTCCTTGATTATCTCTATATGGTACTTCAAAAGTAAAATTATATTGTTTATTAAATTTATCTTCTTGTTTCTGATATATAATAAATTCATTTTGATTAATAGTTACATATACTTTTCCATTATCATCTTTTTTAATTTCTTTTATATTAGAGTAAAATGTAGGCAATTCTTCCATCTTAACTTTTACATAATAATTTTCTAAATCTTGTGGTATTCCATTTTCTAAATTTAGAAAATCTATTTTCTCTATTGTACCATTTGTTTTATGATATATTTCTATATCTGAAATATCTTTTAACTCTATTACATCAACAGATGCTGTTAATTCATATTCAAAAATCTCTTTATCTGTATATTTATTTATATCTGTTTCATCTGTATCTAAATCATAAGTTGAAATTATTTTAACTGTATACTTCTCGCTAGTATTTAATGTAAATTCTAATTTATTTTGTCCTTTTGTTATATCTTGTTGTTTTACAATCTTTCCTGTTACATCCTTAATTTCTATTTTTGCACTTTTTACAGTTTCTTCTTCATCTACTAAATCAAATGTAATTTGTAAAGTATCATTTTCCGTTTTTTCATATATAAAGTTTTCAATTTTAGGTTCATCTTTTAAAACTTCAATTTCAATACTATTATTACTATCTACAATAAGTTCTAATCCATTATTCATTAACATTTTATCAATAGTTAATGTTTTCTTTCCTGAAACATTCGGTACTATAAATTCTAATGTATAATCATTAAGCTGTTTTTCTAATTTATATTTTTCTCCATCAATAAACACAAATTCTGGATAAAATTTAGTTATATTTGTACTAGTAAATGAAAGCTTTAATTTCTCTCCTTTTTTATAATATTTTGATTCTGTATTTGTTTCTATATTTTTAGTCTTAATATTATCTATTTCTAAACCATAATCTTTAATAAATTGAACAGGCTTTTCTAATAAGATTTTTTCTTCTACTTTTTGTTGTTTTTCAATATCTCTCCCATATTTAGCAATAATCTTTAATGTATATTCAAAATTTTCTTCAACATCTATTTCAATACTGTTATTACCTATTTCAGTAATATCTATCTCTTTTTTTACTTCTTCATTTTCATCTTTTATTAATTGTAATTTTCCACTTATAAAGGTATCATCATTATCTATAAGTGTAAAATGTACTATTACAGTCTGATTTTGTAAATTTTCTTCTAGTCTATAATCTTCCAAACTAATTGGAGTTTTTAATACTTCTATTTCATTTGTAAATTGGACATTTACAATTTCTTCTCCACAATATAATTTTGTTGTTTTTAATTCTAGTTTTCCAAAAATATCTGGTGCTTGTAATTCTACTTCATATACATTATTTCCTAAACTTTTTATTCCTACTTCTTGATTATTAATTTGCACTTTTGTAATACTTTCTTCTTTATTTGTTTTTATATTATATTTAATTGTAAATGTACTACTTTTCTCTACATATTTATCTGAAACAGTTGCTTGTTCAATTATTACTTTTGCTTTTGCAATAACTGTCTTTTCATAAATAGTTTTATTTTCTTCTATAACACCATTTGAATTTTCATAAGTAGCTATTACTTTAACATTATATTGCTTTGCTATTATTTGTGTAGTATCAATTTCATATACGTGGTTTCCTGCTAAAACATCTTTTTTTAATAAAACATTATTATTTTCGTCTACAACAACAAGATTAGCACTTTTTAGTCTGTTATCATCATCTTTTAATACCATCTCAACAAATAATTTATTATCTTCTTCTACTATTTGGTCATTCTGAACTGTTGGTATATCTTGCTTAATATATATTGTAAAAGTATTATCACTAGATAAATTAATATGTTTACCATTTGACAATATAATTTCTGTTATAGCTAATTTTTTTGTTCCTGCTTCATCAAATCCATTAACTGTTATTTCATATTGATTATCTTGAATTTTTGTAGCTTCAAGATTTTGATTTTCATCAATTACTACTGATGCAATATCTACTCCAGTATCATTTTTAACATTAAAACGCACTTTTATTTTCTCTTGTTTTTCAAAACTATCCTTTTGCTCTGAATTCTCATCATAAGTCGCAAAATCGCTTAATTGTATATTATAACTCTCTAATAACTTAGCACTTTCTCTTTTTATTAGTGTTCCACTATGATCTTGTTCGTGTTCTGTTAATAAATTAGTATCTAAATCATACCCAATACTAATATCTACTATATAATTTTTTTGTACTACTGCATCAAATGTAATTTCATTTTTTCCTATTAAAATTTTTTGTTCTTTAACTTTTGTATTATCTTCATCAACAATTGATACTGTACCTGTCTTTATACTACTATCTTCATCAACAACTTCAAACTTAACACTCAGTGATGATAACTCAATATTCTCATCTAATGTATAATTTTTTATACTAGGAATTTGTTTTAAAACGTCAATTCTTTCTGTATAGTCTACATTTATTATTCTTCCTACATCTAATGTAATCTGTGAAATTTTTAATTCATTAATTCCACATCTCTCTGGCGCTTTAAGTGTTACAACATAAATATTTTCTTCGTTAACAGTAGAATATTCTGTATCTCCAATCCTAACCTTCTCTATCTTAGAACCATTATTTACACTTGCATCTATTTTTAATGTAATTTCTTCACCTTTATTAGGATAGTAATTTGAAACTTGTATTCCATTAATATTTGCCTCATATACTATACTCTTTTCAACTTTTTTTACTAATAAACTTAAATCTGTTACTGTTATATATCTGTCATTATTCATATCTGCATTTTCTAAAAAATCTGTTGAAATTGTATTTAATGAAATTAAATGACTCTTTAATAAATTTACATCTTTATAATCTATAACATTATCAGCATTTAATTCTCCCTTATCTCCTAAAGCTTTTACAATTCCATAACCTTGTATAAAAATAATGCCTGTAACTAAAAAAATTGATAATATTTTATTTATCTTTTGTATTTTATTATTTATTTTTTTACCTTTTTTCCTTGAAGTATACGCAATAACCAATAACACAATAATTGCAATTATAATCAATGAATTATTAAGCCATACTCCTGTATATGGCAATTTTTGTGGTAGTTGTTCTGGTTCATTTGGTTTATCATTCAAACTACCTGAATTATTATCTGGAAGCTTTGAACTTTTTTCAATAATATGTATCTCTTTTTGTAAAACAGATTGAACTTCAATATCATTTTTTCCTTCTGAAGTAACAAAATTTTTAATAGCAACAACAGTATTTGCACCCTTTGCATCTTCTTTTACTTTTAACTTTATTGTTACAATTTCTTCTTCACTCTTACTTCCAGCTTTTTTTATTGCGACAAATTCATTGCTTTCTGGATTGTACTCAAGCCCTTCCCATTTATTTTTAGAAGTAAAACTATTTTCTGTTAAAGGTTGAAATACTTTTTTATCATATTGTATTTGTGCTTTATAGGCATTTAATCCTTCGTCTATTTCTTGATAATTTTTTAATTTTAAAGTTACTTCTACTTCATCTCCAGCATAAACATCTTGCTTACTTATTTGTAAATCTAAATTTACTGAACTTGCATAAACTGGGAAGAAAATAGAAACTATACAAATAATAATTAAAACGGCACTTATGATTTTTTTATTCATGTTTTACTCCTCCATATAAACTATATATTTTATTATTAGTCATCCTAATAGTATATTTCAAAAATTTAATTATTCGTATATTCATACTTTGAAAAACGGAATGTTTAAATTCAATATTATTATGTTTTAATATCTCAATTTACTATATCTAAATATGAACTATATTTTAGCATATTTAGGCCTTTTTTTAAATATAATATTATTGTCTATTTACTTTCGTGTTATACTTTTTTCTTTTTTATTTACGGATTTTCATTTTGGAGCTTTTATTACATTTTTGTTAAATTTTTGTTTCAAAAATTTAAGTTTGTTCTTTTAATAATAGAATATTAATTTATGAAAAAAAACATTTATAAAAAATTATAAATGATAAAATTTGAATAAAAAATGCCTACATTTATTTAGATAGATGTAAAAATAAAAACTATACATCTATCTTCCTTTTTTGCACCATATAAGTAATTTTAGCAATAAAACTACTTGATACAAAATGACTAAAAAATTTAGCCAATTTGACATCAATTCCTGGTACAATATAAAACTTTCCTTTAAGTAAATTTTTTATAGCATAATTAGCAATATCTTTACTATCAGCCTCTCTCATATGGAAGTTCACATTTGCAACATTATTAAAATTTGTTTTCACAGGTCCTGGACATAAAATACTAATTTGTACATTGCTATTTTCCTTTATTAATTCTTCTCTTATTGACTCAGAAAGTCTTACTATATATGACTTAGTTGAATAATATGTTGCCATTAGTGGTCCAGGCATAAAACCCGCAATAGAAGCAACATTTAAAATCCTACCACTATTTTTTGCCTTCATATCTATTAAATACAATTTAGTTAAAATATGATATGCAACTATATTTGTTTTAATCATACTTAGTTCTTTATTTAAACTTGTTTTTGTAAAATTACCACAATCTCCAAATCCTGCATTATTGATTAAAATATCCACATCTGTTACACATTTGTGCAATTCTTTGCAATTTTCCTCAACTGATAAATCCATTATAATAGTTTGTATATCAACATTATTTTGTTCTTTTATCTCTTTCTCTACTTGTTTTAATTTTTGCTCATCTCTTGCCACTAGTACAATATCATATCCTTTTTGACTTAGAACTTTTGCCATTTCTTTTCCAATTCCAGAAGATGCACCTGTAATTAAAGCTTTCATATTTACCTCTTTCCTTTATATATCACTAATTTAAATCTTTTATACTTTATTATTTGCTATTTTTTGCTAAATTTATTCAATATAATTCCTACTTTATGTACTATTGCAGTAGAATTTTTGTTAGCAATTCCCTTTCCAAATGCCTTTCCACTAACAGTTAGAGCAGACACTAATGCACTTAATATAAATTGTATATTAAATGGTAATTGAATTTCATTTGTAATCTTTATAGCTATTAATGCACTTATTGCCCCACTTAATACCCCACATATATCTCCGATAACATCTGCACATATATTAGCCACCTTAGGAGCATTTTTTATTAATTTTATAGAGTTTTTAGAGCCCTCTACTTTTTTTGTTGCTTTTGCATGAAATTCATATTCATTTGCTACAGTTACAGCAACTCCAATTATATCAAATATTATACCTAAAAATATTACAAAAATTAATATTAATATAGCTGGTATTAAACTTAAATTTGACACTCCATTTGTTGAAATATAAGAAAATATTACAGATAATATAAAAGTTATTACAAAAGATTGTATAACCCATTTCATATTTGAATTTTCTTTTTTATTTTTACTCATACTATATTTCATTCCTTTCCAATATGTAAATATGAATCTGCTTCTATTTTAGATTTGCATAATAAGTTTTATATATGAACTTTTATATAAATTAAGGTAAGCTTAAAGCTTACCTTAAATAATTCTAATTAAAGTTTTAGATGGTAAAAATCCAAGTAAATTTTACGGTTTAGGTCTGGTCGAATTTCTCTATTTCCCGCTTAACATTACTGTTATAACCGTTTCCGTTTAAGGGAAATAACTAAAATTTATTTTAGCCACCAGATCGCCACTTAAATCCGTACCTTAATCCTTAGACTTTCAAGCTTTTCAATTAAAGCAAACATTCTAGAAGTTTTCCTTAACGTACTTTTATAAGCTTACTAGTCTTTTTTGCAAGTATAATTTCATAATCAAAAGTAAAAAATAATTGGCCAAAATATCTCTTACTTTAAGTTAAATTAATCCCAATACACTCACTCAAGACAGGCTACACTATGTATTTTGTGTCTTGGCACTCAACATAGGTTTAACTTAAATTATTCTATTTAAGCCTCCGCGAAACCAGGGAATCACATATATGCCATTATATATTACCCTAATTCCTTTACTCCCTGAATACACACAAAACTGGCATTTCGCGCACAAACAAGAAACTTCAACGATGTGCCCTTTAGTGGA
>CANQTJ010000003.1 GCA_947626705.1 uncultured Clostridia bacterium
GTTTGCAATAAATAAGTGTACTAAATACATATTCTGTTTTTTCTCTTTTGTTATTTAATTTAAACTCATTTGACCTCTGGGCTAAAATATCTTGTGCTCTGTTAAAGAGTTCATCTGATATAATTCTCATTTCTGGTCTTTCTACTGTTATCCATTCTTCTTCTGGTAAGTCTTTTCTTGTTCCTGTTATAAAATCTGTTACTTCACTCTTTTTATTTGTTACTCTACCAGTATAAATTGGATTTTTAAGCATTCTAACAATAGAAGTTTGTACCCATTTTGATTGTGTTTTTTTTGTTCTTATTCCTTTATCATTTAAGTTCCAAGCAATTTTAGTAGTTCCAATTCCTTTATATACATAGCTTTCAAATATTTCTTTTACAATTTTTGCTTCTTCTTCATTTATTTTTAATACATATCTTTCATTTGGTATTTTATCATATCCAAAAACAATGTTAGGAACTCTCCCTTTTTGTGCAGTAATGTCTTTTCCAAACTTAACCCTTTTAGACATATTGGCACTTTCTTGTTGTGCCATTGCTCCTAAAATAGTTAGTATAAATTCAGAGCCACCTTCCATTACTTCGCCATTGTTTAAGAAATCTACTTGTACATTATATGATTTTAGTTCTCTTACACTTTGTAATAAATCAACTGTATTTCTTGCAAAACGGCTAACATCTTTTACAACTACTTTATCAAATTTTTTTGCTTTGGCATCAATCATCATTTGTTGGAATTGTTTTCTGTGTTTTATTTGCTTTCCTGATATTCCTTCATCTGCATATAGCTTGTACAATTCATAACCATTCTTTTTAGTAAATTCATTAAAAAATTCTATTTGTTTTTCAAGAGAATCTATCTGTGCCTCTTTTTCTGTTGATACTCTACAATATGCTGCGATTTTCATAACATCACTACTTTCTTTTTTATTTGTTTTCAGTTACTCTATTTTCGTTCTGTTACATTATAACGTAGTATTTTAATTTTATCAAGATATATGCACAAAAAACCAGAATAAAGATATGAAAAAAATTTTAAAATAAGTAGAACAATATAAAAATCAATAAAAAGCTCTTCCCAATACCCCAAAATTACGATATAATATCTTTGAAATGGAGTAAAAGAAAAAATGAAAATTAATGAAATAGGAATATCAAAATTAAAAAAATTAAAGGAAAAATAAAGATGTTAAAAGATGAAAGACAAAAAGGAAAAGTAGTTTATAAAATCTGGGATATCATTGTGGTTGTAATATTAGTAGTTTTAGCAGATTGCAATGAATGGGAAGAAATTGCTGATTATGCAAGAATAGAACAAAAGTAGAAGAAAAACGATATTACATATCAAGTTTATTATTAAATATAAATATATTTTCATATCCTATAAGAATGCATTGGAATGTAGGGAATAAATTACATTGGTAAATGGATTTTACATTTAAAAGTGATAATAATACAACCATGAATAAAAAAGCGTTATATAATTTACAAATTATAAAGAAATTTTGTTTATTGTTTCAGTACAAAATAATAAATATAATTTTAAAGATTTTATGTTTAAAGTCAGAGAAAAAGATATTAGAGTTATTTTACTTCTAGAAAATGACAAAGTAAAAGAATTAAAAGATGCTTTACAATTAGGAATTTATGATGTGATTTTTGACCCTTTTACAATTAATGATATTAAAGATTGTATAGACAATGCCAAAAAGTTTTCTGAAATTTCAAAATATATAAAATAATATAATAAATAACAATGTCTTTTTTATTAAAATTTAAGTAAATTTTATAATTGCCAAAAATTATTTTAGATGATATACTTTGAGTATATAAAAATTTTTATTAGTTAAATCCATAATAAAAAGGAAGGGATAAAAACAAATGGAAAAAGATAGAAAAAACATAAGAAAAAATAAAAAAATAACATTAATCATATTTATTATTACTATAATAATTTTGTTTATATTAGCAGGAATATCAATATCAAAGTTAACGCAAGAAGGTATATTTGCGGAAAAATTAGAAAATCAAATGTTAGCAGATAATGAGAGTCAATTAAACACTTTAGGTAAAAGTACAGTAGGAAGTGGAGATGTAACAGGAGGTAGTGGAGACCAAAGTGATGGAGATGATGGGCAAGGAGATGATCCTAATATACCAAGTACTACAACAAGTGTAGCAGATGCAAGAACTGATTATATGAAAGAAAATACAGAGGTTACTGATGAAAATGGAAATACATTAGTAGTACCAGCAGGATTTAAAATAACAGAAGATGCAAATAATGTAACAGAAGGAATAGTAATTGAAGATAAAGAAGGTAATCAATTTGTATGGGTACCAGTAGGAGAGGTTAAAATTAAAGACCAACAACCTCAAACGATAACATTAAGTAGATATACATTCGCAACAGATGGAAAAGAAAAAGACGAAGGAGAAAATAAAATAAACAAGTATTATCAAGAATTAGCTACACCAAGTAATGGAAATGCGATAGCAAAAAACATAAAAGAATTTAAAAAAAGTGCAACAGAAAATAATGGCTATTTCATCGGAAGATATGAGGCGCGAAAAAGTAGTAACAAAGTAACAGAAAAAAGTACAGACGGCGCATGGTTAAATATCGGGCAAGAGGATGCATCTAAAAATAGTCAAGAAATGTATGCGGATAATAATGATTTTACAAGTGATTTAATTAACAGTTATGCGTGGGACACAGCTATTGTATTTATACAAAAATTTGGTGGCGATCCAGATTACTCAATATATGGAAATTACAATGACAGTTATACGGAGGGTGATTATAATGATAGTAAATGTAATATATTTGATATGGCAAATGACAACAGAGAATGGACGACAGAAAGCTATTGTTACTCTACAACATATACTGGATGTGTGTATAGGGGAGGGTACCAGAATGGTACAAGTAAAACATGCAGTAGGAATCAGTTTAAAAATAACGTACGTGGTGTTAACATGGGATTCCGCCCAATTTTATATTGTAGCACTGAAAGCTAAATCCGTAACTATAAAAAATAAATAAATTATATAAAATAAACCTCAAGTATTTCTAAATAATAGAAAAAACTTGAGGATTTTATATATTGCAACAAAAAATAATTTTTATTAATTATTAAACTTAATTAAAATTTTACATACTCAAAGTATAGCATTTAATGCATTTTTTGACAATAGGTAATTTTAAAATTTTTTAAGTAAAAAATAAGAAAATAAGTAATATCAATGATTATATCCTTTTAATTTTTTATTAAGTTTAATACTTAATAAAAAAGTTTAGAAGGGAGAAGAAACAAATGGGAAAACAAAGAAAAAACACAAGAAGAAATAGGGGAATTACACTAATTGCGTTGGTAATAACCATAATTATTTTATTGATATTAGCGGGAATATCAATAGCAGAGTTAACAGGAACAGGAATATTTGCAAAGGCAAAAGAGGCAAAGGCAAAATATAAAAATGCAGAGGATTTAGAAAATCAAATACTAGCAGATTATGAAAGCCAATTAAACAGTTTAGGAAAAAGTACAGTTGGAAGTGGAGATGGAGGAGGTGGAGAGCAACATGATGAACCTATACCATCAGGACCAAATGAGCAGCCAGCAACAAGTATAGAAGAAGCAAAAAAGGAAGATATGTTTGAAAAAACAGTAAATTCAACAGTAACAGATGAATATGGAAATCAAGTAGTAGTACCAGCAGGATTTAAAATAACAGATGATGCAAGTAAGGTAACAGAGGGAATTGTAATAATAGACCAACAAGAAAATGAATTTGTATGGATACCAGTAGGAGAAGTTAAAACTAAAGACCAAACAAAGACAATAGAATTAAGTAGATATGAATTTGATAATAGTGGTAATCCAACAAAAAAGGGTGATGAAATTATAGTGTGTTCAATTTATAATTTTCAAGAATTAGCTACATCAGATAAAGGAAATGCAGTAGCAAAAAACTTAGAAGAATTTAAAACAAGTGTAAATCAAAATCATGGATATTATATAGGAAGATATGAGGTGAGAAACTATAATTATGTAAAAGCGACAGGTTTAGTGGAGGCTGCAACAGTTCAGACTGAAGCATCGACGGTATGTCAAAATATGTATAACAATGACAGGTTTAAAAGTGATTTAATGAATAGTTATGCATGGGACACTACTATTGTATTTTTACAAGAGTTTGATGATAGAGAAGATAAATCTATACCATATTCTAAAATAACTGGTGAATTGCAGAAATTTTCAGCTGAGGGAACCAATAATGCTGATATAAAAGATAAAATTTGTAATGTATATGATATGGGAGGGAATTTATATGAGTGGACGACGGAAACAGGAACCTGGAGCTACAATCCAAAATATTGTTGTACTTTCAGAGGAGCCGCTGCGGGAAACAGTAGCAGAACTGTTGACAAACGTGAAGCAATAGAAGTTGAGCAAAAGTCCAATACATTAATTGGTTTCCGCCCAATTTTATATTTTAGTACTTAAAGCTAAAGCCGTAACTATAAAAAGTAAATAAATTAGGTAAAATAATAAACCTCAAGTATTTCTAAATAATAGGAAAAACTTGAGGATTTTATATATTACAACAAAAAATAATTTTTATTAATTATTTAACTTAATTAAAATTTTACATACTCAAAGTATAGCATTTAATGCATTTTTTGACAATAGGTAATTTTAAAATTTTTTTAGGCTAAAATAAGAAAATTAGTAATACCAATGGTTATATCCTTTTAATTTTTTATTAAGTTAAATACTTAATAAAAAAGATGAAGGGAGAAAAAAACAAATGGAAAAACAAAGAAAAAACACAAGAAGAAACAAGGGTATTACATTGATTGCGTTAGTAATAACTATCATAATTTTATTGATATTAGCAGGAATATCAATAGCACAATTAACAGGAACAGGAATTTTTGCAAAGGCAAAAGAGGCAAAACAGAAGTATAAAGATGCAGAGGATTTAGAAAATCAAATACTATCAGATTATGAAAGCCAATTAAACAGTTTAGGAAAAAGTACAGTAGGAAGTGGAGATGATGGAGAAGGTGGAATGCAAGGAGATCAGCCACCAGCATCACAAGTACAGTCAGCAAGTGACTTAGCAAATTCAGAAAATAAAAGTGAAGTGTATGGAAAGCAAGTAACAAATTATACAGTAGAAGATGCGCCTGACGTAAAATGGGATATATTTTATGCAGATGAAAATAATATATATTTAATAGCAGATGATTATATAGAAAGAAGTCAGTTGCCAGCAAAAAATGGAAAGACACCAAATGATGGAAATACTACTTATCCACGAGCAGCATATTTCACTAATGTAATAGCAGAGTATAGTGGTTCTAGTGATATAACAGATGATAGAATAAAAAAGCTAAACAATGATTATTTTAATAATCATCCAGAATATACAAGTACAAAGGATAAGATGAAAGCAGTTGCATATATGTTAGACACGGAAATATGGAAAAAATTTGCAAATGAAGACGTAGCAGATTATGCAATAGGAGGGCCAACAATAGAGTTACTATTTAAGGCATATAATGAAGCATATGGATTGGGTAATAAATATCAAGCAAAAGCAGAAAGTAGTGAAGGATATAAAATAAGTAGTGACGCAGGAAGTACATGGAGCGACTCTATAACTAGCCGTTCAGATTATCTAAAAACAGAAAAACCTTATGTAATAAGTGATGAAACAAGCGCATGCGGAATGTGGCTTGCCAGTCCGGACGACTTAATCGTCCCAACAGACGTGCTGAATTTGGGTGCTAACGGTACCATAAACGGAGTTCCTTTCGAACAATGGTCATACAGTGGTTTTCGTCCGCTAGTTTGTCTAAAATCTGATATCCAGTTGCAAAAGAGCGAAGATGGAAATTATGAGATAGTCAATAAACAGTAGAAGTAAAAATATAAAGATATATAGAGCTAACAGGCCTTGCGTCTGTTAGCTCAGAAAGGTAGAAATATAAGTATAGCAGGAGATATAAAAAAGATTTATCCGAATGATAGCATATAAAGTTCGAAAGGGAGTTTAATTTAGTACCGTTTTAAGTAGTACAGTTTTGTACTACTTTTTATGTCTTTTTGAATAAATTATTTTTGTTAGACAAATTTTATAATATCTTAGTTTACAAATAAGATAAGTTAAATTATTAGTAATAAAAGCAGAAACAAAGATTTTTTTCTCTTACTTCTGTTTTTTTTCAGATATATTACTTATAATTAATTTGTAGTATATAAAGTTATTATTTCACTATTAACAACAATTTTATAATATTTTAATGTTTTTTACGCCATACCAAAATATATATAGGAGAGGTGAAAAAATAATATGGAAGAAAATTTATTAAAAATATTTGAACTAGCAGATAAATTAAATAAAATACAAAATAATGTATTTGCAAAAATTGAATATACTGTTAATGACACAAAAAGACTAGTAATATCTATAATATCAAAAGATAAGCTTATGCACAAATAGATAAAAAATAGAAAATATGAAAAACAAATACAATTTAAGTAAATAGAAAACGATAAAAAATATTATTCTAAAGTTAGTTATAAATAAATAATCATAAATATTACACTTTAGAATAATGTTAAAAAAAGGGAGGAATGCTTATGAAAACTAAATATGAAATTGAACATATTTTTTCTATAACGTTATCAACAGAAGAATTAAAAAATAGTATATGTAAAAAAATTGCAAGATTAATAATTTTAGAAGAAAAATAATTTTAGATACTTCAATATTTTAATTCAGAAACAATTATGTTATAATGTTATAGGTATTAAGCATTTAACCATATCAATGGAAAGGATAGTTGCTATGGTAATAGATGTTTTTAAAGATGGAGAGAATAATACTAAGAACAATAATTTGATTAAAGGAGATGATGATAGCGAGATACAAAGAATAAAATCACATTTAGATATTACATATATAAAATATGTTTCAGACAATGTAAAGTACTTATTAAAACTTAATATTAAAGATAACAAAGATTCTTTTGAAATCATAAATAATAATTTTAAAGTAACTAGTCATAAAGATAATTATAGAGTTATTTTATATATAAGGCTTTCAGTTGAAGATGGAGATGTAATTGATGGAGATGTTAGCAAAAGTATTAAAAATCAATTATTAATTTTATTAGATGAATGTGTAAAAAAGAATTGGATTGTTGTAGGCATATTTTGTGAGGAAGGTATTTCTGGAACAGATGATAATAGACCAGAATGGAATAAAGCATTAAAATTTTGTGAATATGGTTATACAGAGATTATTTTATGTAAAAGTCAATCTAGATTTTCAAGAAGTATGGAGATGATAGAAAAGTATTTACACAACAAATTTATAGATTGGAATGTTAGATTTGTAGGACTAGTAGATAGTACAGACACTTCAGTAATTAGTAATAAAAAAACAAGACAAATTAATGGTTTAGTTAATGAGTGGCAAGTAGAAGATCAGTCAATTAATATCAGAGCTATATTAAAAAATAAACAATCAAATGGTTTATTTACAGGTTCATTTGCACCTTATGGATATATGAAAGATCCCAAAGACAAATACCATTTTATTATAGATGAAGATGCAGCAAACATTGTAAGAAAAATATTTTCTATGTATGCTTCAGGACAAGGAGCTACAAAAATATGTTTATATTTAAACGAAAATAAAATTCCAATTCCAAGTGAATATAAACATAAAAAAGGTTTGAAATATAATTGTTCTAGGATTACTTATAACAAAAGAATAAAATATCAAGTTGAAAAAGAAGATACTTTATTAGAAATAGCAAATAAATATCAATCAACAATAAGAGATATAATGGAATATAATTCAATGAAAGATGAAAAACTAGATGAAGGGCAAATAATAGTAATTCCAATTAGGAATGTATGGAGAACAAATACAATATATAATATGTTGAGAAATGAAGTTTATATAGGAACTTTAATACAACATAAAAACGAAGGTATAAGCTATAAAAATAAGAAACAAAGAGCAGTTCCTAAAGAAGAAAGGATAATTGTACCACATTGTCATGAAGCAATAATAGATAAAGATACTTGGAACATAGTAAATTCAAGATTGGGGAGTAATAGAAAAGTAAAGTCTAGTAAAAATGGAGAAATTAATTTGTTTTCAGGTAAATTAATATGTGGGTGCTGTGGACATACATTATATAGAGATACATCAATTCAAAGAAAAAATAAAAGTTGCACTTACTGGAGATGTAGAAATAGATATAGTACTGCAAATTTGTTATGTAGTAATCGAAAATCTATAAAAGAAGAAGATATTTATGAATTGGCTTTAAATGAAATAAATAATCAATTAGCTATTTATTATGATAAAAGTTTGGTAAAAAGGAATTACTATGAAAAAATGGTGTTATTGTCATCTCAAGATGAAATAGAACTATTAAATAAAGAAAAAGATAAAATAGAAAGAGATATAGAAAATAAAGAAAATACTATAAGTTTATTGTACGAAGATAGAGCAAATGAAGTTATTGATTTAACAGAGTTCTCTATAATAAAAAATAAGAAAGTATTAGAGATAAATAACTGCAAAGATAGATTAGAGCAAATTAATAAAGAAATACTGAATTTGAGTAAAAAGAAAACAGAAAAAATGAATATGGAGAGTGTATTAAAAAAATATACTAAAATTGATAAGTTAAATAGAAATATATTAGATGAATTTATATCACAAATATATATAGGATATTATAATTCTGAAACAGAAACGAGAAAAATTAAAATAAAATGGAATATTGATAATGAATAATTTTTTTTCGGTATATAATGACACAGGACACGATGGAATGATTAAAAAAAATATAAATTATCATGATATATACAATTATAGAAATTCAAGACATTTTATAAAAACTGTAAAAGAAGCAAGAAGATATGATAATGAAAATAATACTAATACTGTAATATTTGCAGGTGCTTGTCAAAGTTATTTTGAAGCAATAATGTCAGCAGGTGCTAATTTTGCATCATCTCCAGCTAGAATTTTAATAGACTTTTTGGATCCTTTAATTATAGCTGAAAAGGTTGCTACTACAGAAAAATATAGATATATAACAGTAAAAGATATTGCTAATGAACTAAGAGATGGAGATAAAGGAGTTGGAGGAATAGGCGCAAATGGAAGAATGATATATATGTAATATATATGTAACAAAAATGTAATATAAATGTAATATAAACAAAAATTTGTATAAAAAAAGGCTGAAAATCAACAAAATATATAAAAAACATATAAATATATTTTTTGACAATTTTTGCAAAGAATGCTATAATCAAGCCATCTTAAAGAAGAGGGTGATAGTATGATTTGTAAAAATGATATATCAAATTTAAAGACAGACATTTTAGAAAAAATAGGACAAAAGATAATAGTTAAAGGTTCTCTTCGGAAGAAGTAAAACTTTTGAAAAAGAAGCAACATTAGAAAAGGCATATCCTAATATTTTTGTTGTTAGATATGAAGAAAATAATAGAAATGTAACTTACAGTTATACTGATGTTTTAACTAGAACGGTAGAAGTAGATGTATTTGATGGAGAATCTTATAGTCCATTAATTCCACCACAAGTTGAAATTAAAAGAAAAGATGCTGAAGTTTTAGTATAATAAAAATAATTTAAAGAGAAATCTTTATTGGGAGAACTCACATAAAATATAATTGTTATTATATATGAGTTCTCTCAATTTTTTTTTATATTATAGAAAGTTTTTCAAATTTCTTATAATATAAAGCATTCTACAGAAAAATTGCTATACAATTTTTCGCAGACGGACAAAGATGTGGATTTTAAAATCTTCTAAATAGTGAAAATGTTAATAATGTCCGCTTTTGCTCTAAGATCAATATTCTATAATTTAAAGAATCCAAACTTAAAAATTAAAATAACTTGCAAAATTTGCAAAAAAGTATATAATAAGTAAAAGAAATAAAAATATATAAAATTTTGCACATTAACAATAGAGATTAACATTAAAAAGTTTTAATAAAAAGTATTTATATAATATGTGATTATATACGAAATGGAGGATTGTAGAAGTGAATTTAGATAGTTTAGAACAGAATATAGGATATAAATTTAAAGATAAAGATTTATTAAAAAATGCTTTAACACATACATCGTATGCTTATGAGCATAATGTTCAAAGTAATGAAAAATTAGAATTTTTAGGCGATTCAATATTAGAATTTGTGTCTAGTGAATATATGTATAATAAGTATTTGCAATTAAAGGAAGGAGAAATGACTAAAGTTAGAGCAACAGTAGTATGTGAAAAAAGTTTATATAAAATAGCAATTTTGCATAATTTTAGTGATTTCTTATTTTTAGGAAAATCAGAATTAATGACAGGAGGAAATAAAAGACCAGCAATTTTGGCAGATAGTGTTGAAGCTGTTATTGCTGCTATATTTATAGATGGTGGATTAGAACCAGCAAAAAAATTTATTATAGAAAATTTAAAAGATGAAATAGAACAAGCTACAAAACATGTAGGCGAGAAAGACTATAAAACTGTTTTACAAGAAGAATTACAAAAAAATGGAGATGTAAAAATACAATATAAAATTATAAAAGAAACAGGGCCAGACCACGATAAAACTTTTGAAGCAGAAGTTTGTTTAAATGGAAAAGTATTGGCAACAGGAAAGGGGAAAAGTAAAAAAGAAGCAGAAATGCAAGCCGCAAAAAAAGCTCTTGAAAATTTATAGAAAAGGATAGATTTTATATGAAAAAACAATATATAATACCAATTTTTGTACCACATTTAGGTTGTCCAAATGATTGTATATTTTGTAATCAAAAGTCAATAAGTGGACAAAAGAAAAATATAACAAAAGAAGATGTAAAAAAAACAATAGATTATTATATAGATAATATAAAAGATAAAGATGCAGAAAAGGAAATTGCTTTTTTTGGAGGTAGTTTTACAGGAATAGATGAAAAACTTCAAGAAGAATTATTAGAAGTTGCATATAAATATATAAAAGAAGGACAAGCTAAAAGCATAAGAATATCAACTAGACCAGATTATATTAATAAAAATATATTGAAAAGATTAAAAAAGTATAAAGTAAGAACTATAGAATTAGGAGTACAATCAGCAAATGATTATATTTTGGGTAGAGTAAATAGAGGACATACATTCAAAGATGTAGAAAAAGCATCAAAATTAATAAGAAGATATGGTTTTAATTTAGGACATCAGATGATGGTAGGATTGCCAGAAAGTGATAGAAAAGATGAAGTAAATACTGCAAAAGCATTAATAAAATTAAGACCTAAAATGGTAAGAATTTATCCAGTTTTAGTAATTAAGGGAACTAAACTAGAAAGGGAATATAAAGAAGGAATTTATGAACCACTTACATTAGTACAGGCTGTAGAAATTTGTAAGCAATTAATTAGAATGTTTGCTAATAAAAGAATTGAAGTAATAAGAGTTGGATTACAAAATACAGATGAAATATGTAATCCAGATAATAAAGAAAGCGAAGTAGTAGCACGGACCATTTCATCCAGCGTTTAGACAGCTAGTAGAATCAAGTATGTGGTATGATGCAATAGTTGAAAAAATAAAAAAATTAAATGTAAAAGTTAAAGAGGTAGAGGTAACAGTAAATCCTATAGATGCTAACAATGTAGTTGGACATAAAAAAGAAAATATTATAAAATTAAAAGAAGTTTATGAAACTGATTTAATTATTAAGCAAGATGCTAATGTAAAACAAGGAAAATCTAAGATACGCATAACTAAAAAATATAATGATTTTTTAGAAGATAATAAAAGTTAGACAAAGTTTAAATAGATATATTTTTTTCAAAATGATATATTATAAAAATACTAAAACTTAAATTAGTATAGAATTATATAAAATTGCCATAATAATAGTACAAGGAGTTTGGAAATGATTGTTAAAGAAAAAGCAATAAAGGTTATTGCAATAGAAACGATAGAAACTATTATAGGGGCAATTTTAATGTCAATAGCAACAGCATTATTTTTATTACCTAATCAATTATCTTCAGGGGGATTTTCAGGAATAGCTACAATACTATATTATTTTTTAAAAATACCAATGGGAAATACAATATTGGCATTTAATATACCATTATTTTTATTTGCAACTTATAAATTAGGAAAAAGTTTTGTATTTAAATCAATTATTGGAACTACTACATTTTCCATTGCTATAGATATTTTAGATAGATTTAATCCATTAACTCAAGATAGATTTTTAGCGTGTATTTATGGAGGGATTATTATTGGATTAGGTACAGCAATAATATTAAAGGCAAATTCTTCTACAGGTGGCTCAGATTTAATAAGTGCATTAGTAAAAAAATATAACTCAGATATAAGAACAAGTAATGTGATTATTATTATTGATACGGTAATAGTAGGTTTAAATGTTTTGTTTTTTAAAGAAGTAGAAATAGGACTTTATTCTGCGATTGCTATTTATCTAATGGGAAAAATGATAGATATTGTTTTTGAAGGAATTTACTTTACGAAATTGGTTTTTATTATATCTAATAAAAGTCAAGAAATATCAGAAGAAATAGGAGATAAAATAAAAAAAGGGACTACAGGATTATTTGGTAAAGGAATGTATACGAATGAGCATAAAACAATATTGATGTGTGCAGCTTCAAGAGGAGATGTATCTAAAGTAAAACAGACAGCAAAAAGAATAGATCCCAGAAGTTTTATAATTATAGCAAATGCTAGAGAAGTAGTGGGATTAGGATTTAAAAGGTAAAAGATATTGAACATTTTGTCTAAAAATGATAAAATATTTTTGGTGATAATTATGCAAGAACAGGAATATAAAATAAAAAAATTAGATTCATTTGAATTAAAAGATATATTTGAATGTGGGCAATGTTTTAGATGGAATGAGCAAAAAGATGGAAGCTATACAGGAGTTATTAAAGATGCTATTATAAATGTAAAAATAGAAGATGAAAATATTATATTTACAGGGAAATGTAAAGGGAATATTGAGGATATAGTAAATTATTATTTTGATTTGAATACAAATTATGAAGAAATAAAGCAGAAGTTATCAAATATAGATGAATATCTAAAAACTAGTATACAATTTGGAAAGGGAATAAGGATATTAAATCAAGATTTATGGGAAACAATAATATCATTTATAATATCTGCTAATAATAATATACCAAGAATAAAAGGGATAATAGAAAGAATATCTAAAAGATATGGAAATGAAATACAATGGAATGGAGAAAAGTATTATACATTTCCTAGTATAGAGCAGATGAAAAATGTATCTGTGCAAGAATATAGAGATTTAGGATTAGGATTTAGAGATATAAGATTATATGAAACGACACAGATGATATCAAATGGAGAAATAAAACTACAAAGTTTAAAAGAAAATACAAATACACAACAAGTAAGAGAAGAATTACTAAAACTTTCAGGTGTTGGACCTAAAGTAGCAGATTGTATACTTTTGTTTTCTGAATTAAAAAGGTATGATGTATTCCCAATAGATGTATGGGTTAGAAGGGTAATGAATGAGTTATATATAAAAGAAGATGACGAAGCAAAGGTAAGTAAAAAGAAGATTGAAGATTTAGCTGAAAAAAAATTTGGAAATTTAAAAGGTTTAGCACAACAATATTTGTTTTATTGGAGAAGAGAAAATTAAATTTAAATTGAAACTTAAATTTATGTAATATTTGGTACACAAACATTAATAGGGACATTAAAAATTTTTTAAAACTGGATGGAGGATTTTATGGGATTAAGATTAATATATGGAAAATCAGGTACTGGAAAAAGTCAATATTGTTTTAGTGAAATAGCTAAACTTATTAATAAAGAAAAAAAAATATATGTTATAACACCTGAACAATTTTCTTTTACCGCAGAAAAGAAGTTAATGCAAGAATTAGATGCAAAAGCTGTACTAAATGCAGAAGTAATAACATTAAGTAGAATGGCATATAGAGTGTTACAAGAAGTTGGAGGAAGCAAAAGAGACAAATTAACTAAATGTGGTAAATCTATGATAATATATTCAATATTAAACAAACTAAAAAAAGATTTAAAATTTTTGAGTAAATCAGATGAAAATATAGATTTAATGATGACAGCTATTACTGAATTTAAAAAACATGGCGTAAAATTAGAAAATTTAAAAGAAGAAATAGGAAAAATAGATGATACATATCTAAAAACTAAATTAGAAGATATGTACTTGGTATATAATGATTTTGAAAATAAATTACAAGGAGAGTATATAGAAGATACAGATTTATTAACATTATTGAGTGATAATATAGAAAATACAGATTTGATAAAAGATAGCTTAATTTATATAGATGAATTTGCAGGTTTTACGTATCAAGAATATGAGATTTTAAAAAAGTTTATTAAACTTGCAAAGCAAGTTACAATTACTGTATGTACTGATAGTTTAGAACAAAATCTTAATCCAGATATAGATATTTTTTATTCTAATAAAATTACAATATCTAAAATATTAAATTTAATAAAACAGGAAAATTTTAAATTAGAAAAACCAGTATTTTTAAATGATATACATCGTTTTAAAACAGATGAATTAAAACATCTAGAAAATAATATATTTAATTCAAAATTAGAAAAATACAATAAAAAAGTAGAAAATGTAAATTTGTTTTTAGCCAAAAATCAATATTCAGAAATAGAGAATGTTGCAAAACAAATTAATAAATTAGTAAAAAATAATAATTTAAGATATAAAGACATATCAGTTATAACGAAAAATATAGATACATATTCAAGTTTGGTAAGGAGTATTTTTTCACAATATGATATACCTGTTTTTATAGATGAAAAACGAGATTTAAATCAAAATATTATTGTTCAATATTTACTTTCTATATTTGAAATTTTTAGTAGTAATTTTTCAAAAGAGTCAATTTTTAATTATTTAAAAATTGGTTTTTTAGAATTTGAGGAAGATGATATTTATAAATTAGAAAATTATTGCACAAAGTGGGGAATTAAGCAAAATAGGTGGAAAAGTGATTTTATATATGGAATAAATGAAGATAATAAGCAAGAAATTGAGTATTTAAATAAGATAAGAGAACAAATAATAAGTCCTTTATTAGATTTAAAAACTAAATTTGGTACAGTAAGGCAAACTACAAAAGCAATTTATGAATTTTTAATAAATCAAAATTTTGAACTAAAAATAAAAGAAAAAGTAAAAATTTTAGAACAAATAGGACAAATAGATTTAGCAAATGAATATATAGCAAGTTATAAAATTATTTTAAATATATTTGATGAAATTGTATTAATATTTGGAGATGATAAATTAAGTATACAGAAGTATATGCAAATAATAAAAACAGGGCTTAAAAATAGTGAACTTGCAAAAATTCCTGGAACACAGGATCAAGTTATAGTAGGAGATGTAGATAGATCAAGAAGTCATAAAGTTGATATAGTTTTTATAATAGGATTAAATGATGGCAATTTTCCTAGTGTTAACAAGTCAGAAGGATTTTTTGGAGATAAAGATAGAGAAATATTAAAAAGTGATGGAATAGAACTTGCAAATGGAACTGTAGAAAACTTATATGAAGAAAATTTTAATATTTATAAAGCATTCACGACAGCAGAAAAAAACTTATACTTGTCTTATGCTTCATCAGATACAGAAGGAAAATCGTTAAGACCTTCTATGTTTGTAAATAAAATAAAAAAGATTTTTCCACAATTAAAAGAAACAAGTGATATAGTAAATAAAAATTATGAAATTACAAATAAAGCTATGACATATCAGGAACTATTAGAAAATATATTTGACTTAAAAAATAATAAAGAAATAGAAGATATATGGTATATAGTATATACATACTATAAGAAACAAAATGATTGGAGTGAAAAATTACATAAAGATTTGCAAGCAATAGATTATACAAATATTCCAGATAATATAAATAAAGAAATAATAGAAAAATTATATGGAAACACCTTAAAAACTAGTGTATCAAAATTAGAAAAATTTGCACAATGCCCTTTTTCTTATTATTTACAATATGGACTTAGATTAAAGGAAAAAGAAGAGTTAAAAATACAAAGTTTTGATACAGGTTCATTTATGCACGAAATTATAGATGAGTTCTTCAAAAAAGTTAAAAATGAAAATATTAATTTACCAGAATTAGTTACAAATGAAACAAAAATACAAGAATTTGTAAATCAAATAGTAGAAGAAAAGCTAGATATAGGTAAGAAATATACATTTGTTGCTACTTCAAAATATAAAATATTAGTAAAAAGATTACAAAGGATTGTATCAAAAGCTTTAAAATATATAATAGAAGGTTTAGTGTATAGTGAATTTAATATAGAAGGAACAGAGATTGAATTTGGAAAAAATGGAAAGTATAAACCAATATTAATACAACTAGAAGATGGTAAAAAGGTTGAAATTACTGGTAAAATAGATAGAATAGATACTGCTACATCAGACGATGGAAAATATTTGAGAATTATTGATTACAAATCGTCAGCTAAAAATATAGACCTAAACGAAGTTTATGCAGGATTACAAATACAGCTTTTAACATATATGGATGCAGTATGTAAGGAAGAAGACTTATTACCAGCAGGGGTATTATATTTTAGCCTTTTAGAACAAATTATAAAAGCTGATAAAAAAATATCAGAAGAGCAAATAGAAGAAGAATTAAGAAAAAACTTTAAAATGAAAGGCTTAATTTTGGCAGATATAAAAGTTATTAAAATGCATGATAAAAATCTTGCTTCTGGAACTTCAAAACTTATACCAGCTACGATAACTAAAGATGGAAGTGTATCAGAGGGTAAGACAAATGGTATTAATAAAGAAGATTTTAAGGTTTTGCAAGATTATATTTATAGAACAATAAAACAAATTTCAAAAGAAATTTTAACGGGAAATATTAATATAAAACCATATAATAAAAATGGTAAAAAGCCTTGTGAATATTGTCCATATAAAGTTATTTGTGGATTTAATCCAAGATTATGTGGAAATAATTACAAATTTATAGACAAAAAATTAAAAGATGATATAATATTAGATATGAAAAAAGAATTAAAGAAATAAAATACATAGGAGAAAAAAAGTGGTAAAAGATGAAATACAAAATATGAGAAAGAACAATATGAGAATATTCCCAATATATGCTAAAATTTCAACTGATTATTTATTTTACTATACAATAGACTTTTTATTTTTAACACAAATAAAAAATATTAGTGCAGCAGATGTAGTGTTGGCAAGTTCAATAAAGTCATTGTTTGGAATTTTTTTACAAATACCAGCTAATGTAATTGTAGAATTTTTAGGTAGAAAGAATAGTATAATTTTAGGAAATATATTAAATTGTTTATATATGGTAATGTTTATGATGTGTGGAGGATTATTTGATTTGACTTTAGCAAAATTTGTTTCATCACTAGCAAAATCAATTAAGGAAATTGCAGAGCCAAGTTTGTTGAATGCATCAATTCCACCTTCAAAATATAAGAGTAATATATTTGCAAAAATAAATGCAAAGGCAAATTCTGGATATTATATGATAGGTGCTATATCAAGAATGATAGCTGGTTTATTGTTTGCAATAAATGGATATTTACCTATAATTTGCTCTATAATAGTATTGATTATTGTAAGTGTAATGTCAATGTGCTTTATAGAGCCAGTAAAAAAACAAAATAAAAGTAATGAAATAAGTATAAAGAAACAGATAACAGATATCGAAGAAGGATTTAAATTTGTAATGAAGTCAGAAAGGTTAAAAGCTTTAATATTATCAGCAGCTTTAATAGTCAGTCTTCTAGATATATTATTAAATTATCAGACTAGTCTTTTACAAGATGTAAAAGTACCAGCTTCTATAATAGGATTTTTAGCGGCAGTAATAAGTTTAACGAGTTCTTATGCATCTAAAAAGCAAGAAGATTTCCATAATAAATTTAGAAATAAATCACTTTTAATAATAGCACTAATGGCATCTATAGGAGCAACCACAGCTGGAATAATGGGATTAAAAGCAGAAAAAATTCCAGTTCTTGTAATAATTATTCTATTATCTTATGTAGTGCAAAGATTTGCTCATGGAATGTATTATACTATAATAAATAGATATTTTAGAAATTTTACAAATAAAGATATTGATACTAAAATTTTTGCTGTTAAAAATTTATTTATAAATCTCACATCAGCAATAATGGGAATAATGGCATCATTTTTATTAGATAAAATGTCAACGGCATATTGTATGATTATAGTTGGAGTAACATTTACAATATTATATATACTAATGGGAAAATATATGAAAACAAGAGTAGGTTTGAAACCAGAAGAGTATTCAGAAGAAGAAAGAAAATATGATGAATTAAAAATAAATATATAAATAATGGAGGAACAAATGGTAAAAGATTCGGACACACAAATGAGAAAAAGAAATATGAGATTATTTCCAACATATAAAAAATTAGCATGGGATTATTTATTTTTTTACACAATAAATTTTTTGTTTTTAACACAAGTAAAAAATATAAATCCAGCTGATGTAGTGTTAATAGATGCTTTTTACTCACTATTTGGAATAATGACACAAATACCAGCAGCATTTATAGTAGAATTTTTTGGTAGAAAAAATAGTATAATATTAGGAAATATAACAAATTGTTTATATATGGTAATGGTAATATTTAGTACTAACTTATTTAATCTTATAACAGCAGAGATAATATCTTCCTTGGCTTTTGCAATAAAGGAAACGGCAGAACCAAGCTTATTAAATGAATCTATTCCTAAAGCTAAAAGTAAGGATAAAATATTTGCGAAAATTAATCAAAAAGGTGCATCTGGATATTATTTTATAAATGCAGTTTCAACTGTTTTAGCAGGTTGGTTATATAAAATAAATCCATATATTCCAATACTATTATCATTATTTACTACAATTATTGTAACATTAATTTCAATGTTTTTTATAGAGCCAGTTAATAAAAAACATATTAATTTCAAGCAAATGAGTATTACTAGCAATATAAAAGAAATAGAAAGTTCGTTTAAATTTATATTAAAATCGGAAAGAATTAAAAGTTTATTATTATATGTTTCTTTAGTGAGTGGATTGATATGCACCTTAAATACGTATGAAGTAAGTCTACTTGAGGAATTAAACATATCATCAGGAATAATAGGAATGTTGTTTGCAGTACTAGGGATTATAGCAAGTTGGGCATCAAATAAGCAGGAACAATTTCATCAAAAATTCAAAAATAAATCTTTAGGTATAATAGGGTTAGCAATATGTATTTCATGTGTATTCTCAGGAATTATGGGCTTAAATACAAACAATGTAAGATACATAATAATAGGCATAATGGTTTCATATATATTAAAATATATAGTGACTAGCATATATTATAATTTATCAGAAAGATATTTAAGAAATTTTTCTAATAAAGATATTGATACAAAAATATATACTGTAAAGAATTTTTTAAAGAGTATATCATCAGCAGTTGTAGGAGTATTTGGAGCATTTTTATTAGATAGAATGAATACAGCTTATTCTATGATAGTTCTAGGAACAATATTTATAATACTTATAATATTAACAATTTCATATATGAAAACAAGAGTAGGTTTGAAACCAGAAGAGTATTCAGAAGAAGAAAGAAAATATGATGAATTAAAGAAAGCTGAAAAAGTATAAATTAAGGAGGAAACTATTGAAAGATTTAAGTAATGAAAATGTTACGCATATTATTAAAAATGGAGTTCAATATTTACAATTTAAAAAATTATTAGAATATGATAATATAATTACACATTGTTACTCTTTAGGAACAGATTTAAATTTTAGAACTGCGCAAATAGATAAACAAAAATTACCTAAAGAAGAATTTGAAAAAGCATTAACAAGTTATAAAAAAATATGCAATTGTTTAGGAGAGAATTATATAAATGTTGTTAAAACTAATCAAGAACATACTAATAATGTTCAAATAATAGATAAAAAAATAAATAATGATTTTATGGATATAAACTTAGAACAATATAGTAATACAGATGGACTGATAACAAATAAGAAAAATTTAATATTATCAACAACAAATGCAGATTGTATTTTAATGTTATTTTTTGACCCAATAACAAAAACAATAGCAAATATACATTCAGGTTGGAAAGGTACATTACAAAGAATATCTATTAAAACAGTGGAAAAAATGCAAAAAGAATTTAAGTGTAATGTACAAGATATAATATGTTGTATATGTCCAAGTATTAGAAAATGTCATTTTGAAGTAGATAAAGATGTTAAAGAAATGTTTGAAAAAGAATTTGACGATATACAAATATCACAATCTGTTGATATTATGGAAAAACAAAAAAACAAAGAAAAATGGAACATAGATACGGTTTTAATAAATAGGATTATTTTAAACAAAAAGGGACTAAGAGATAAAAATATAATAGATAGTGGGATATGTAGCGTATGTAATTCTAATTTGATTCATTCATATAGAGTGGAAAAACAAGGTTATGGATTATCTACAGCATTAATTAAAATCAAGTAAAAAGATAAAACCAATATTGCTAGTGAGTCTTAAAAAATAATAAAAAAATAATAGGGAGATAAATAATGAAAAAAATAATTCCGTATAGATTAAAGCAAGGAGATACAATAGGAGTAATAGCACCATCAGATCCGATAATTGGAGAAAATATAGAAGAACTAGATAAAGCAAAACAAATAGTAGAAAAAGATGGTTTTAAAGTAAAATATTCAAAAAATTTGTTTTCAAATGCAAATGGGTATAGTAGTACAGCAAAAGAAAAAGCAGAAGATATAAATAAAATGTTTGCAAATAAAGAAGTAAAAATGATATGGTGTGCTAAAGGTGGAGAAAATAGTAATTCAACTTTTGAATATATAGATTATGAACTAATAAAGCAAAATCCTAAAATAATTTGTGGATATAGTGATATTACATCTCTCACAAATATTATCGCTGAAAAAACAGGACTTGTAACATTTAGCGGTGTAAATTTTAAAACTATAGCAACAGATGAAACAAATTACAGTTATAAAGAAGCATTAAAAAGGTTTGTTGATGGAAGTCTAGAAATAGGACAAAAAGGAGAAAGATATGAAACAATACAAAAAGGAGTTGCAGAGGGAGAATTAATAGGAGGAAATTTAAGCTTAACAAGAGGTATGGTTTCAGGTAAGTATTCAATAGATTTTACAGATAAGATTTTATTTTTAGAGGAGTTAGGATTTGAAACAGGTCCAGCATTGGCAAATAATTATTTATATTATATGAAACAAAATGGAGTATTTAATAAAATTAAAGGATTATGGATAGGAAATTATGAACATGAGAGTAATGTCTCATTAGAAAAAATTATAATAGATGTTTTAGGAGATGAATACAATTTTCCTATTATAAAATCGAATAATTTTGGACACACAGAAACTAAGACAGTTATTCCTATAGGAACAAGAGCAAAAATAGATACAGATGAAAATATAAAAATAAAACTAATAGAAGGTTGTGTAAAAAATTTTTAAATTTTGTTTTTTATAATCTACAATTTTGAAATTTATATCCTTTTTCAAAATCAATATTATAAAATAATAAAAAGATGAAATTAAAAAATATATTACTATATATTATATAGATTAAGGTAGTAATAAAAGGAGCAAAAATGTTTGAAACATGGGAAGAACTAGAAAAATCAATAGTTAATTGCAATAAGTGCAAATTGTGCAAAACAAGGCAAAATATAGTATTTGGAGTTGGAAATAAAAATGCTGAATTAATGTTTATAGGAGAAGGACCTGGAGCAGATGAAGATGCACAAGGAGAGCCTTTTGTTGGAAAGGCTGGAAAACTTATGAATTTAGCATTTGGAGTAGTTGGGATAAAAAGAGAAGATGTTTATATTGCTAATATTGTAAAATGTAGACCACCAGCAAATAGAAATCCAGAAGATGACGAAGCATTTACTTGTTTGAATTATTTAAGAAATCAAGTTATGTTAGTAAAACCTAAAATTATTGTTTTATTAGGAAGTGTAGCTTTGAAAAATATTTTGGGAAAAGAATATGGAATAACTAATTCTAGAGGTAAGTGGGTAGATAAAAAGGGAATTAAGTATATGCCTACTTGGCATCCAGCTGCACTTTTAAGAGATGAAACTAAAAAAGTGGATTTTATAAATGATTTAAAATTAGTAGTTGAGGAAGAAAAGAAGGAATTTTAAAGAATGTCTTTGTTCCTCTCTTTCTTTGAAAGGATGAAAAATAAATAAAAGAAAAAGTAAATTATTGTTTGAATTGTAAAATGAAACCATGTTCACAAAAAGGCTGTCCTCTAAATAATAATATACCAGAATTTATAAAAGCAGTAAAAGAGGAAGATTATAAACAAGCATATACAATATTGTCAGAAACAACAGTATTGCCAGGAATATGTGGTAAAATTTGTCCACATACAAAACAATGTCAAGGAAGTTGTGTGAGAGGAATAAAAGGAGAACCTGTGAGCATAGGAGATATTGAAAGCTATGTTTTTGAAAAAGCAATTGAAAATGAATATAGCTTAAGAGATGTGATAACAATTGAAGAAAATAAAGATTTAGAAAATAAAAAAGTAGCAATTGTTGGAGGAGGACCCGCAGGGCTAACTTGTGCAGCATTTTTAGCAAAATATGGAATACAAGTTACAATATATGAAAAATATAATTATTTGGGAGGATTATTGGTACATGGTATACCAGAATTTAGGCTATCTAAAGAAGTTGTTAAAGAAACAGTAAAAAGAATATTAGATTTAGGAGTAAAAGTAGAATATAATAAAGAATTAGGAAAAAATATTGATTTAACACAATTAGATGAAAAATATGATGCTATATTTTTGAGTATGGGAGCAAATAAATCTGCTAAGATGGGCGTAAAAGGAGAAAATTTAGAAGGAGTTTATGGAGGAAATGAGCTTTTAGAATATAACAGTCATCCTAATTATGATGGTAAAGTTGTTTGTGTTATTGGTGGAGGAAATGTTGCAATGGATTGTAGTAGAACAATAAAGAGGCTACGGAGCAAAAGAAGTAAACATTATATATAGGAGAGCAGAAGAACAAATGCCAGCAGAAATAAAGGAAATAAAGGAAGCAAAAGAAGAAGGAATTAATTTTTTATTTCAAAATAATATTGTAGAGATTAAGGGAAGTAAAAAAGTAGAGAAATTGGAATTGATAAAAACACATCTTGTGCAAAGAGAAGGAGAAACAAGACCAGTTCCGGTAGATGTTGAAGGTAGTAATTATGAAATAGATACAGATTATGTTATAATGGCATTAGGTAGCACAGTAGATGATAGAGTTTTAGAATTAGGATTAACTGTTAATAAATGGGGGAATGTATATGTAGATGAAAATTATCAGTCATCTAATCCTAAAGTGTTTGCTGGAGGAGATTTAGCAGGTTGTAAAGGTACTGTAGCGTGGGCTGCACGTTCAGGAAGAGATGCTGCTGATAAAATTAAAAAGTTTCTTTTAAATATTTAGAGTTTATATTGAGGATAATATGTAAAGCCTCAGATTTTCTTAAAATTTTTTGATAGAAAATCTGAGGTTTTATTTTGCATTAAATAAAATTTGATACAATTCTAATAAAATATTTCATACAGATTCTAATACTTATGCTATTTAATATAAAAATTATGTATAAACATTTTTAGTAACCATAAAAAATATTTAACATAAAATATAGTAGGATAAATAAAAGGAGGCAATTTATGAATGCAATATTAGAAGTTAAAAATGTAGGCAAAAAGTATCAAAATAAAGAAGGGGAAATACAAGCATTACAAAATGTAAATTTTCGAGTAAAATATGGAGAATTTATCAGCATAATAGGACCTAGTGGTTGTGGAAAGTCAACATTATTATCAATAATTGCAGGATTAGAAAAGAAAACAGAAGGAGATATATACATAGAAAATGAAAAGGTTGAAGGAATATCTCCTAAAATAGGATATATGTTGCAAAGAGATTGTTTGCTTGAATGGAGAAATATATTAAGTAATACATTATTTGGTCTAGAAATAAAGGGAATAAAGAATAATGAAAATATAGAATATGTAAAAAATTTATTAAAAAAATATAATTTATATGAATTTATGAACAAATATCCATCAGAGTTATCAGGAGGTATGCGACAAAGAGTAGCATTAATTAGGACATTAGCTGTAAAACCTAAAATATTATTATTAGATGAGGCATTTTCAGCTTTAGATTATCAAACAAGAATAATGGTAACAGAAGATATATATTCAATATTAAGAAAAGAAAATATAACAACAATAATGGTAACGCACGATATATCAGAAGCAATAAGTATGGCAGATAGAGTACTAGTATTAAGTAAAAGACCAGGAACAATAAAAGATATACACAAAATAGATTTTAAAATGGAAAATAGAACACCAATAAATTGCAGACAAAGTCCTAAATTTAGTGAGTATTTTGATACATTATGGAAGGAGCTTGGTGTAGATGAAAAATAATCAAATATCTAAAGAAAGAAAAGAATATTTAAAGCAGATAAAGTTAAACAAGTTTCTTGTAATACTAACGCAAATAGTAATATTAGTAGGATTTTTGGCAATTTGGGAAATACTTGCAAATCTAAAATTAATTGATAGTTTTATAACAAGTCAGCCAAGTAGAATATTTAATACATTTATAAATTTAACGTCAAATGATTTATTAAAACACATTAAAGTAACTATTTATGAAACAATAGTAGGGTTTGCGTTAGGGACTATTTTAGGAGTAGCAATTGCAATTATATTATGGTGGTCTAAATTTTTAGCAAAAGTGTCTGAGCCATTTTTAGTTGTTTTGAATAGTTTACCAAAAGTTGCATTAGGACCAATTATCATTATATGGGTTGGTTCTGGAACTCCAGCAATAATAGTAATGGCAATAGCAATATCATTAATTGTAACAATATTGGAAATGCTAAATGGATTTTTAAAAACTGATAAGGAAATAATTAAAATGGCAACGACATTTAAATGTACAAAATTACAATTATTAACAAAAATAATTATACCATCGAATATAGGAACATTTATAAATTCACTAAAAGTAAATATTGGACTTTCACTTGTTGGAGTAATATCTGGGGAGTTTTTAGTATCAAAAGCAGGATTAGGATATTTAATAGTATATGGAGGGCAAGTATTTAAATTGGATTTAGTAATGACAAGTGTAATAATATTAGGTATTGTAGCAGGAATAATGTATGGCGGAGTTTTATTGCTTGAAAAATTTATCCGAAAATGATTTTTATTAATAATAGGAGGTTAAAAGTGAAAAACAAATTTATAATTATTGCAGTTATATTAATTTTAGTCGCAATTGTAGTTGGAACTGTAATTATTAAAAATAGGAATGTAGGGATAGATAATGGAAATAAATTAATAAAAGTAAATGAAGTTACACATTCTGTATTTTATGCACCTCAATATGTAGCAATAAAAAATGGATATTTTAGTGAATATGGAATTGAAATAGATTTATCAACAGGGCAGGGAGCTGATGCAGTTATGACATCAGTATTATCTGGAGAAAGTCAAATAGGATTTGCAGGGCCTGAAGCATCAATATATGTATATAATGAAGGAAAAGAAGATTATACGCAAGTATTTGCTCAACTTACAAAAAGAGATGGTTCATTTTTAGTAGCTAAAGAAAAATTTGAAAATTTTGATTGGAAAGATTTAAAAGGTTCAACAGTTATACCAGGAAGAAAAGGTGGAGTGCCATATATGACATTAGAATATGTTATAAAACAACATGGGTTAACTCCAGGAACAGATTTAATATTAGATGATAGTATTAAATTTGACTTAATGGCAAGTGCCTTTACATCAGGAGATGCAGATTTTGTTACATTATTTGAACCAACTGCATCAAATATAGAGCAATTAGGAAAAGGTTATATAGTAGCATCAGTGGGAGAAGAGTCAGGAGAAATCCCATATACAGCATATTTTGCTAAAAAGAGTTATATAGAAGAAAACGAGCAGTTAATTCAAAATTTTACTAGTGCTATATATAAAGGTCAAAAATTTGTGCAAGAACATTCAGCACAAGAAATAGCTCAATTAATACAAGAATTTTTTCCAGATACGAATGTAGAGTTATTAACTACGGCTGTTCAAAGTTATAAGGATATTGATGCTTGGAATGATACTCCAGTTTTAAAGCAGGAAAGTTTTGATAAGTTACAACAAGTTATGAGTGAAGCTGGAGAATTGAAGCAGAAGGCTCCTTATGAAAAAATTATTAATAATAAATATGCAGAAGAGGCAATTAAATAGGGTTAGCAAACTAAAATGCTAATCCTATTTTTGCAGTATATTTTATTTAATTTTGCACTTTTAATTGCCATTTTAAAAGTGGAGTACCTCCATTATATTTCCAAGTTTCATCTTCGTTTTTTAAATCGTCTGTAAAAGAATCTCCTAATTTTGAGGCATAATTTTGAAGGTCACTTTCGGTAACTTTAGATACATTACTAGTTTTCGGGCTTGAATATAAATATCCATAGTAGTTATTACCTGTATAATAACAGTTTGTTAAACTTATATAACTAGTTACATTTCCTGTAATAGAACCAGCATACTTTTTTGCAGATGTACCTCCTGTGGTATAACAATTTTCTACATATTTCCATACCTTTGAGCTTTGCATTATGACTCCTAAAATACCTCCTGAATAACAATATGATGATTTTATTATTCCTTTATTGTAGCAATTACTTATTTTTCCGCTATTTGCAAGTCCTACTATTCCTCCACTAAAGGTTTCATCATATCCATCTGTTCCTTTCCCAATTATATTTTTTAAATTATAACATTCATTTATATTTCCTTGAGTAGATCCTACTATTCCTCCAACGGTATGTTGAGCTGTTATATTAATATTGTTTCCACAACAATTAACATTACCTATATTATAGCCCAATATTCCTCCAACATACTTACCTGCATTTTTTATTTCCCCTGAATTAATAATTATATTTTCTATTGTACCAGAACTATATCCGAATAGACCTTG
>CANQTJ010000004.1 GCA_947626705.1 uncultured Clostridia bacterium
CTAGTAATATATTCCAGTCTAAATTTATATACAGCCTAACCATCGATAACATACTAAACATTATTATATTATTAATATTAGCAGGAATAACAATAGGCCAATTAACTGGAAATGGACTATTTTATAAAGTAAAATTAGCAAAGGAAAAATCAGAACAAGCAAAGATGATGAAAATAAAACTTTAGGAGATTACGAAAATAAAATTGGAGAATATATAGATGGAACAAGAAATAATGAAACTACCAATATATTATGGGAAGGAAATACTTCAAATGGAATACTAGATTTAACAGATTCTATTTATAATTATGATTTTTTGAAAGTGAGTGCTGGTGCTCTATCATATACGCTTATTGTGCATTTTTTATATTATCTATTTCTACTGATGGAAAAACTCTAATATTAACTAGGTCTGGATAAGGAAACGAGACAAAGGGCTGGGATGCTTAAGAAATTTTTTTATAATAATCAAAAACATTGAAAAATATATAGTTTTAGAATATGCGACTCATTTCACCTCGACCATTTTTTGCCCTTTTTCAAGGGAATTCAAGATAACTTATAAAAATTTAAAAATTAAAAAATATGCTATTTTTCAATAAAATGAGAAATAGCATAATTTTTTATATTTTTGAAAATCTTTTAAAACTATTACCTTTTTATATGTATATATCTATACATATTTTTAATTAATTTTGCATATAAATTTGTTGTCCTTTTATTAAGTCATAACTTATTAATTGGTTTCCTTCTAAATTCTCTTTATACATATCTATAGCTGTAATTTGGCTATTTTCATAAGTTTTATAATAATATATTCCTTTATCCATATTACAACAAGAGCTATAAATTGTTATCTCATATTTATCATCTCCCATATAAACGCATCCTCTTTGTTGATACACTGACTCTAATATATGAAAAAATTGACTGATACTCTCTGACTCTGAATTACCTGATATAGAGTTCATTTTTGTAAATGTTGCTTTTACAAATCTTGATGCTGATGATAAATCGCCTGGTAATCCAATTCCTCCCATACCTCTGCTATAAGTTTCTAAATTCAATTTTTTTGAAAATTTATTTATAGGTTGTTCTGTTGATAAATTCATATAATTATTTAAATTAAACATTTGAATATCAAATGTAGGATTATTTGTTAAAACACCTACTGGATTATCATATATTTTAAGTCCGTCTTTAACACTTTCAACTGTTATTGATGATTCTTTATCAGCAATAATCCAATGTAATGGAGATGCCGGTAATTGTTTACTAAAATTAATTAGTGCTATATTTGTATTCTTTAGTAATTTTTTAACTTCTTCTATATCACTACATTGTGATAAAACATAAGGAATAAATTCAAATGGTGCTATATTATTCATATTTTCTTGTTCTTCTTTATAATTTGCATTATTTGGAAAATTTAATCCGGCCATTCCTAAACCTTTTTCATTGATTGCATCATAATATAGAGGATAATCATTTGAGATATAAGCCATTCCTATTATTGCATAATGATTATCTAACTCTTTTACCTTTCTAAATTTAAATTTATAATTTCTAGGTGTTATTGTTACTGTTTCTTTGTATGAATATTCTAAATCTAAATTTCTACCAAAATAATGATTATTTGTATAATAAGTTATTGCTGTACACATAATTTTATTACCTTCTTTCTAATATTTATAACATTTATAATTTTTATAGCTTTAATATTTTGTAATTTGTTATCTTTTTTATTTTTAATTTTTATTTTATCATTTAATGTTTTATATTTTTCCTTTTTATAAAATATCATAATTTATCAATTTTTCTACATTTAAGTCCAAATGTTATATTATTTAATATAATACTCTTAAAGCATTTATAATAGCAATTATAGAAACTCCAACATCTGCAAATACAGCTTCCCACATTGTTGATAATCCAAATGCACTTAAAATTAAAATGATTATTTTTACAGAAATAGCAAATATTATATTCTCTTTAACAATTCTCATTGTTTTTTTAGATAAATGTATAGCATCGACTATTTTTGATGGTTCATCTGTCATAAGTACAATATCTGCTGCTTCTATTGCTGCATCTGACCCTAAAGCTCCCATCGCTATACCTATATCTGAAATTGCTAGAACTGGTGCATCATTTATTCCATCTCCTACAAATGCCAGTTTACTTTTTTTGCTTTTTTCTTTTAATAAACCTTCCACCTTTTCTACCTTATCATTTGGCAATAGTTGTGTATATACTTTATCTATTCCTAAATCTTTTGCAACACTTTCTCCAATACTTTTTGTATCACCTGTTAACATTATAGTTTGTTTTATATTATTTTTCTTTAAGTCTTTTATTGTCTTTTTGGCATCTTTTTTTATTTTATCTGCTATGACTATATTACCAACAAATTTTCCATCTATTGCTATATATAAAACTGTTCCTATTTCATTTTTTTTTGTAAATTCTATATTTTTTGTATTCATTAGTTTCTCATTGCCAACTAATACATTTTGATTATTAATTTTAGCAACAATTCCATATCCGGATAATTCTTCTATTTTTTCTATTTCTTTTTCATTTATTTTTTTATTATATTCTTTTTTTATAGATAATGCAATAGGATGATTTGAATAATTTTCGCTATATGCTGCTATTTTTATTAATTCTTCTTTGCTTATATTAATTGCATTAATCTTTTGAACTTCAAAAATTCCCTCAGTTAATGTTCCTGTTTTATCAAATACTATTGTTTCTGTATTAGCTAAACCCTCTAAGTAATTACTTCCTTTTATTAAAATGCCCTTCTTAGATGCTCCTCCTATTCCTCCAAAAAAACTTAATGGTATCGAAATAACTAATGCACATGGACAAGATACTACAAGAAATGATAGTGCTCTATATATCCAATCTGAAAAAATTGCATCTTTTATTATTAATGGTGGTAAAATTGCAATTATTACTGCTATAAATACAACTGTTGGTGTATAATACTTAGCAAATTTAGTAATAAAGTTTTCTGCTTTTGCTTTTTTACTACTTGCGTTTTCAACTAAATCTAGTATTTTACTTGCTGTTGATTCTCCATATTCTTTTGTTACTTTTATTTTTATAACACCATTTAAATTTATACAACCGCTTAAAATTTCTGTACCTTCTTTTACATCTTTAGGAATTGTTTCTCCTGTTAAAGCTTTTGTATCAATAGTTGATACTCCTTCTACTATATATCCATCTAGTGGAATTTTTTCTCCTGGTTTTACAATAATAATTTCGCCAATGTTTACTTTATCTGGTGCAATTTTTTCTATTTTTCCATTCCTTTCTACATTGGCAAAATCAGGTCTTATATCCATTAAATACGAAATTGACTTTCTTGATTTATCTACTGCATAACTTTGAAATAACTCACCTATTTGATAAAATAGCATAACTGCAACTGCTTCTGGAAATTCTCCAACTCCAAATGCACCAATTGTTGCAACTGTCATCAAAAAATTTTCGTCAAAAACTTCTCCTTTAAAAATATTTTCTAATGCTTCTTTTATAATCTCTCCTCCTACTATTATGTATGAAATTACAAATATTATATTATTTATAATTTGATTATTAAAATCTATTATAAGTGAAATTACAAATAATATAGCAGATATTATAATTTTTATTTTATCTTTTTTCATTATAATGCCTCCTTCTTTTACTTTTTATGTTCTATATGTTCTGTACCTATTTCAAATACCTCTTTTACATGATTATCATCTAACATATAAAAAACTTCTTTTCCTGATTTTCTACATTTAACAATTCCGCTTCTTCTTAATGTTCCTAATTGATGTGAAATAGAAGATTTACTCATTCCTAAAACATTTGCAATATCACATACACACATTTCATTTTTATCTAATGCGAATAATATTTTTGTTCTAGTTGCATCTCCTATAATTTTAAAGAATTCCGCAAGTTTATTAAATGTATCTGCATCTGGCATATTTTTAATAGTCTTTTCAACTACGTCTTTATGAATTACATTACAATCACATATAAATTCGTTTTTAGACATATTTACCCTCCTTATTCTTTTGTTTTATATTATAGTTGAATTATTATTCAATTGTTCAATTTAATTATAGTTGAATATATATTCAATTGTCAATAGTTTTTTTTATAATTATTATTAAATCATAAAATCAATTTAACAAAATATATTTATATGAGGTGTTTTAATTGTTAAAAAAATCAAACTTTAAATTTGGTATAATTAGTTTATATAAATTAAGGAAAAAAACATTTGCTTTTATTATTTTATTTTTAATTATAATTATTGTTTCAAGTTATTTTTTAATATCTAAATCAATAGAAACAAATAATATAATATTTTGGAACAAAGATATAAAAGTAAATGAAAAAGAAGATTATATAAAATGGGTAGACTTTAAAATAACATCTGACGTTATGACAAAAACTGCAAAACTAGATATTGATTCTCATAATTCTAATTCTGAGATAAAATATAATTGGATAGAACTTCTTTCATATCTTGCTTGTAAAAATGGTGGTGATTTTAAAAAATTTAATCAAAATACTCTAGATAAATTAATAGAAGAACTTAATAATGGTAAAAGTATGGAAGATATTACAAAAGATTTAAAATATTATTCTTATTATTATCAAAGTTACTCAGCAACTTTAGGTGGATTTATTGGTAATTATTCTATAGAAACTGAAAATGAAAATGGTACTACATCTTTTCAAGATAAATATGGAATTAAAGCTTTTTTGCCTATTGCTAAAAATTATTCTTTTAGTCATTATGACGATTTTGGAAATTCTAGATCCTATGGTTTTAAACGTACACATTTAGGGAACGATTTAATGGGTAATATAGGTACTCCTATAATTGCTGTCGAATCTGGTATAATTGAACATTTAGGTTGGAATCAATATGGAGGTTGGCGCGTAGGGATTAGAAGCTTTGATGGAAAAAGATACTATTATTATGCACATTTGAGAAAAAATCATCCTTATGCTTCTAATTTAACTGAAGGTTCAACTGTAAAAGCTGGAGATGTTATAGGTTATCTCGGTATGACTGGATATAGTATAAAAGAAAATGTTAATAATATTAATGTTCCACATTTACATTTTGGTATGCAACTTATTTTTGATGAATCACAAGTTGACGGCAATAATGAAATATGGATTGATGTTTATAACATAATTGAATTTTTAAAACAAAATCGTTCTACTGTCTTTATGAATAACTCTGAAACTAAAGATTATGTAAGAAAATATAATTTTAAAGATAAAGATTATTGATTTTAATACAGACATTTTTAAATTTTTATATTAAAAATTTAAAAATGTCTGCTATTGTTCTTTTCCTAATTTAATTTTAATATTTATATTAATTCTTCCTCTATATACTTCTAAGTTAACTATATCATTAGGCTTTTTACTATATATATATTCTCTTAAATCATTCATTGTATTTAATTCTTTTCCATCAATTGAATTAATAATATCTTTTTCTTTTAAATCTGTTTTATATGCTGGTCCGTTTTTTATAATTTGTGCAACATAAATTCCTTTACTAAAATTTATATTACTATCTAAATATGGTATTACATTTTTATCATAAGCATATACTCCCATTGTAGCCTGTTCAAAAGAATCATTTTCAACAAAACTCTTTATAACTGGTTTAACTACATTAATTGGAACTGCAAATCCAATTCCTTCTGCTGATGATATTTTTACAGTATTTATTCCTATTACTTCTCCATTTGGATATATTAACGGTCCTCCACTATTGCCTGGATTTATAGTTGCATCTGTTTGAATTAAATCTGACATATATGATACATCATCATTTTCTTCTAGTTTAATACTTCTATTTTTACTACTTATAATTCCTGATGTAACAGTTCTTCTAAATTCAAATCCTATTGGATTTCCAATTGCATAAACATTTTCTCCAATTCTTATATTACTTGAATCTCCTAATTTAATATACTTTAAATCCTTTGCATCTATTTTTGTAATAGATAAGTCTAAATCTGCATCACTCCATACTACTGTTCCATCATATTTTTTACTATTTTCTAAAGTTATATAACAAGTGCTATATTTTCCTCCTGTTACATGTTCATTACTTAATATATAACCATTTTCAGATACAATAATTCCTGTCCCTAATCCTAAGGAAGTTTCATTATTATTAGAAAAAATTGAACTTCCATTATCTTTTAACTTTGAAATTCCTACAACACTATCCATTGTATTTTCTAATGTATCTGCTACGGTTTTACTATCTTTTTCTTCACTTTCCACAGTTTTTTCACTCATTGTGGATTGTACTCTTTCAATCTCATAATTTGATTTATCTATATCTATTTTTTTATAAGTGTAATATAAATATATTAATATTATACTAATAAGTGCTAATATGATAACTGTTAATATTATCTTTTTTATATCATTTTGCTTTTTTATTCTTTTTGCTTTCATAACTTCACCCATAATATTATTTCCATAATTTTAATGATTTAAACTTTTTAAGTTTCGTTTTTTATAAAATATTAATTTATGAAAAAATATTAATTATTAAGCAAGTTGAGTATGTTTAACTTATTTTAATTTCTATACCTTCATAGATAATGCAACCTTTTTTCTTTCCATATCTATTTTTATAACCTTTACTTTTACTATATCACCTACTGAAACTAAATCTGAAGGATTTTTTATAAATTTATCACTCATTTCAGAAATATGAACTAATCCATCATATTTAACTCCAATATCCACAAAAGCGCCGAAATCAATAACATTTCTAACTGTTCCTGTTAATATCATTCCTTCTTTTAAATCTTCTAACTTTAGTACATCTGAACGTAATATCGGCTTTGGCATATCTTCACGTGGATCTCTTCCAGGTTTACTAAGTTCTGATATTATATCAGTTAACGTCATTTCTCCAATTTCTAATTCCTTAGCAGTTTTTGATATTTCTATTTCTTTAAGTTTTTGTTTTAATTCGTAAACTTTCTTTTTATCTCTTAAATCTTCTTTATTGAATCCTATTGAATTTAATAACTTTTCAGTAACTTCATAACTTTCTGGGTGAACTGCCGTTATTTCTAATGGATTAATTCCATCTATAATTCTTAAAAATCCTGCGCATTGTTCAAACGCAACTTTTCCTAATTTTGGAACTTTTAAAAGCTCCTTCCTCTCTTTTAATTTTCCGTTTTCATCTCTATATTTTACTATATTTTTAGCAATTGTACTATTTATTCCTGATACATACGAAAGCAAAGATGGTGTTGCTGTATTTACATCAACTCCTACTTTATTAACACTATCTTCTACAACTCCTGTTAAACTTTCTGCTAATTTCTTTTGATTAACATCATGTTGATATTGTCCAACACCTATTGCTTTAGGATCTATTTTTACAAGTTCAGCAAGTGGATCTTGTAATCTTCTAGCAATTGATATAGCTCCTCTTATTGATACATTTATATCTGGATATTCCTCTGTTGCAAGTTTTGATGCAGAATAAACTGATGCTCCTGCTTCACTTACAATTACATAATGCACTTCTCTATCCGCTTCTTTTATCATATCTGCTACAAACATTTCTGATTCTCTAGAAGCTGTTCCATTTCCTATTGCAATCATATCAATTTTATCTTTTTCTATCAATTTTAATAATTCTTTTTTAGCATTATCAATATCATTTTGTGGCTCTGTTGGATATACTGTTGTATAATCTAAAACTTTTCCTGTTTCATCTATTACAGCAATTTTACATCCTGTTCTATATGCTGGGTCAAATCCCATAACTGTTTTTCCTTTAATTGGTGCTCCCAATAATAATTGTTTTGAATTTTGACCAAATACTTTTATTGCTTTTTCTTCTGCCTTCTCAGTTAAATCTGAACGAATTTCTCTTTCTATAGATGGTTCTATTAATCTTTCAAAACTATCTAAAATTGTATCTTTTAACATTTGTGTAAATTGAGTTTCACCTTTTATAATATCTTTTTCTATATATAATAATATTTTATCTTGAGGCTTTTCTAATTTTACTTTTAAAAATTCTTCTTTTTCACCTCTATTTATAGCTAAAATTCTATGACTTGGAATATATTTTATAGCTTCACTATAATCGTAATACATTTCATAATTTGATTTAGCTTCTTCATCTTTTGCTTTTGTTTGAACTACACCTTCTCTATAACATTGTCTTTTTATTTCTTTTCTATATTTAGCATTATCTGAAATATCTTCTGCTATTATATCTAATGCACCTTGAATTGCATCTTGTTCATTAGCAACAACTTTATCTTTGTTTTTCTTATCTTCGTCTGATAGTTTATCTATATTAATAAATTTTTTTGCAATTTCAAATATATCGTTTTTTTCTGTTTGCTCTATAATTATATTAGCTAATGGTTCTAATCCCTTAGCTTTTGCAACTGTTGCTCTAGTCTTTTTCTTTTGTTTATATGGTCTATAAATATCTTCAACTTCTGCTAATGTTTTTGCAATAGCAATTGCCTGTAATATTTCATCTGTAAGTTTCCCTTGTTCATCTATTGATTTTACAACTTCTTCTTTTCTTGTTTCTAAATTTCTTAAATATGTTAGCCTTTCTCCAAATGTTCTTAATATTTCATCACTTAGTCCACCAGTTACTTCTTTTCTGTAACGAGCTATGAATGGTATTGTATTTCCTTCATCTATTAATTTGATTGTATTTTCTACTTGAGTCGTTTTAATATTTAATTCTTCTGCTATTGTTTTTATGATTTTTTCCATTATCTTACCTTCCTCTTTTTATCTCTTTTATTCTATTCCTAAATATTCATTATAAGTAACTTCTCTATCAACAATTTTCCCATTATCTTTAATATCAATTATCCTATTTGCAACTGTTTGTGTTAATTGATGGTCATGTGATGTAAATAATATATTTCCTTTAAAATTTTCCATACCATTATTTACTGATGTTATACTTTCCATATCTAAATGATTTGTTGGCTCGTCGAATATTAAAAAATTTGCACCAGAAAGCATCATCATTGAAAGTACACATCTTACTTTTTCTCCTCCTGATAGTACACTAACTTGCTTTAATGCTTCATCTCCAGAAAATAACATTCTTCCTAAGAACCCTCTTACATAAGTTTCATCTGGATCTTTAGAATATTTCCTTAACCATTCTGTTATATTTTCATTAGTATTAAATAAATAATTATTATCTTTAGGGAAATATGAACTTGTTATTGTTGTACCCCATACTAATTCTCCAGAATCTGGTTCTATCTCTCCTGATATTATTTGAAATAATACTGTTTTAGCAATTTCATTATCTGCTAAAAATGCTATTTTATCATCTTGTTTTACTGTAAATGATACATTATCAAGCACTTTTATTCCTTCATAAGTTTTTGATATATTTTTAACTTGTAAAATTTCTTTTCCTGGTTCTCTATCTGGCTTAAAATCTATATATGGATATTTTCTATTAGATGGTTTTATTTCATCTAATTCTATTTTTTCTAAAGTTTTCTTTCTTGATGTAGCTTGTTTTGATTTTGATGCATTAGCACTAAATCTTGCAATAAAATCTTGTAACTCTTTAATCTTTTCTTCTTTTTTCTTATTTTGTTCTCTCATTTGCTTTAATGCTAATTGACTTGATTCATACCAGAAATCATAATTTCCAGGATATACTTTTATTTTTCCAAAATCTACGTCTGCTATATGTGTACATACTTTATTTAAAAAATATCTATCATGAGAAACAACTATTACTGTGTTTTCAAAATTTATTAAAAATTCTTGTAACCAATTTATACTTTTTAAGTCTAAATCATTAGTAGGCTCGTCAAGTAATAATACATCTGGATTTCCAAATAAACTTTGTGCTAGTAATACTTTTACTTTTTCTCTTGCTTCTATTTCCTTCATATATTTATAATGACTTTCAGGAGAAATGCCTAAATCATTTAAAATCATTGCTGCATCTGACTCTGCATTCCAACCATCTAATTCTGCAAATTTTTCTTCAAGTTTTGCAGCCTTCATTCCATCTTCTTCTGAAAAATCTGGTTTAGAATATATAGCTTCTTTTTCTTTCATTATGTCATATAATTCTTTATTTCCCATTATTACAGTATCAATTACTGTATAATCTTCGTAAGCAAAGTGGTCTTGTTTTAAAATTGACAATCTTTCGTTTTTATCTAATGTTACATCTCCTTTGCTTGGCTCTATTTCTCCTGATAATACTTTCAAAAATGTTGATTTACCTGCACCATTTGCTCCTATTATTCCATAGCAATTTCCTTTTCCAAATTTTATATTTACATCTTCAAATAGTACTCTCTTTCCAAACCTTACGGTTACGCCATTTGCACTTAACATTTTATTCCTCCTAATTTTTATTTTTCTATATATTAGTTAAAATACTAAGCAGAGTTAAATCTTATAATGATTTTATTACTTAGTAAATATTATCTCTTTTTAATCTTTGTTATTATAACTTATTTTTCTATATGTTTCAAGTAGTAAAAAATAAAAAATTATTAAAATTGAAACTCCCCGCATGAATAATTCATGCGGGGTAAACAAGTTATTGTGGTTTATAATACTCTTTATAGTCGTTTTCAGTTATTAAATAAGGTGATTCGGTGCAATAGCATATTTTACCGTCATCTTTCCTTAAGCAGTAGATTGAAAGCCCATTTTCAGCTGATGTATCAACATAAGATGACATAAATCTTACGTTGTCAATTTTAATCGTGCATGTAGCATCTGAATAAAATTGAACTTCATTATATGCCTCTTTATAATAATTCCCATCAGATGGAAATTTTAATTGCATATAAGTTTCATCTTCTACAGTTTTGACTTGTTGCTCGAGCTCAGCAATTTTGTTTTCTTTTTCTTTAATTTGTTCTTTTAAGCTCTGTATTTCTTCATACTGTTCTTCCATAGTGCTTCTGGTATTCTCTACCAGCCGTCCTTTTTCGTCCCATTCTCCTTTCAAAAGGGCAATTATTCCTATAACTACCATTACAACACCTACTACCTTTACAACTTTTTTCATGTTTTTTCCTCCTGTTTTACTTGTTTATTTATAGTTACATATTTAAATTATAGCATATTTCTTCATAAAATTCAATTTTTTGCCTAAAATATTTTTACATAATTTGTTTTAAATAAGCATATTATGTTATCATTAAAATAATATCTATTATAAAAGACAATCTGTATTTTAGATTGCCTTTTAAGATGTTTATCATATAAAAATTAATCATCAAATAGTAGTTTTATTCCCCATAGTCCTGAAATTCCAACTAATGCGTATATAATTCTTGATAAAACACTCATTGTACCAAAAATTGCATCTACTAAGTTAAAATTAAAAATTCCTATAAGTCCCCAATTTATAGCACCTATTATTATTAATACTAATGCTATCTTGTCTATTATTTTCATTTTAATATCCTCCATCTTCTCTTAGTTTTTCGTTAGTATTATATGCATAATTTTTTTATTTATACATTATATTGAAAATTTTTTTATTTTATTATATAAATTATATGTAATTTAAAAAATTTAAAAAATATTTTTTTAAATTAAATTTTACATTAATTTTTAAATGTTTACATAACTTATTTAAAGGAAGGAGTGTTTGATGATTTTATATCATCATAAGAATAAAATGAGGAGAAATCAAAGAAAAAGAATATATAAAACAACTAATGAAAATATATATAAATTTATTATAGCATTATTATCAGTATTTGTTTTAATACTTTTATTTATTATATTAAGTTCTTCAAAATTAAAAAATAATTTAAAAATTTCAAATCAAAATAAAAATTTAGAAGATACACAAGCAAATGCTAATATTGAGGTTAATGAAGAAAATGAACCTATTAATTTTACTATTACTGCTATAGGTGATACTTTATGTCATAATACACAATATTGGGATGCTTATAATAGCAAAACAAGAGAATATGATTTTTCTTATGTCTATGAAGATATTAAAAACTATACTGAAGCATCTGATATAACAATTGGAAGTTTAGAAACTACATTTGCAGGAGAAGAAAAAGGATATAGTAATTATCCTACATTTAACTCTCCTGATAACCTTGCATTATCTCTTAAAAATATTGGTGTTGATATTATATCTTTAGCAGGTAATCATGCTTTAGATTATGGTTATAATGGTCTTTGTAGAACAATTAATGTTTTAGATGATGTTGGAATTTCTCACTTAGGTACATATAAGACTTCTAAAGAACAAGAAGAATTATTAATTAAAGAGGTAAATGGAGTTAAAATTGCTTTTATAAATTATACTTATGGAACTAATGGAATTCCAGTTCCATCTGGCAAAGAATATTGTATTAATTTAATTGATAAGACATTAATAAAAAAACAAATTAAACAAGCTCAAAGTCAAGAGGTCGATTTAATCATCGCTTGTATGCATTGGGGAACTGAATATAAAACTACTGCCGATTCAGAACAAAAAAAGCTTGCAGATTTTCTTTTTGAAAATGGTGTAGATATAATTATTGGAAATCATCCTCACGTTTTAGAACCTATGGAAAAAAGAACTATAAAATTAGAAGATGGAACTGAAAAAGATGTTTTTGTTATTTATGCTTTAGGAAACTTTACAGCAGACCAAAAAGATGAAATAACAAGAGATTCTGTAATATTAAATTTAGATATTACTAAAAATTCAACAGGAAAAATATCTTTTAATAAAATAAATTATATTCCTATATATATGTATAAAAATACAACTGCTAATACTCATAAATTCAAAATTTTAGATATACAAAAATCTATTTCAGACTATGAATCTGGAAATACTTCTATTGTTAATTCATCATTGTATGATAATCTAAAAACTCAATTGGAAAAAATTAAAAGTATTTTAGGAGAGGAATATATTAAATAAATTATCATATATAATAATTTAAAAACTAAGTTTTGAATAATTAACTTGTAATGCATATATTATCTATATCTCATTAAATTTGTAAAGCTTAAAAATCTACATTAATTTTATATTAAAAATGCAATTAATGTAGAACTTAAAAAACTGTATGAAGAAAGAATTTCTTTATACAGTTTTAGATTATGTAAAGTTTATTATAATTTATGTAAACTTTTTAATTTTAATATTTTTAATATCGTTACATCAGAAATACTATTTAAGTAAGCATATCTTTTCTTTTTAACCACCAAGTTACAAGTAATGTCAAAATTACTGATACTCCTATAATTATTGCAAACCCATATTTACTAACTTGAAAAGGTAAATTTACATTCATTCCCCAAAAACTAGATATCATAGTTGGTATTGCTAATACAATTGTAATTGAAGTTAAAAATTTCATAACACCATTTAAATTATTTGAAATAATTGAAGCATACGCATCCATTGTACCGTTTAAAATATCACTGTATATCTTTGACATTTCTATTGCCTGTCTATTTTCTGTAATGGCATCTTCTAATATATCCTCATCTTCATCATATAACTTTATTATCTTGCCTCTCATTGTTTTTTCCATTACAAGTTCATTAGATTTTAAAGATGTTGTAAAATATACCAAACTTTTCTCTAAACTTAATAATTTTAACAATTCTTTATTTTTCATTGACTTTTTCAATATATATTCTGCAATTTCCGTTTCTTTGTTTATTTGCTTTAAATATGATAGATAGTATGAAGAATTTAAATATAATATTTGAAATATTAATTTTGATTTTTTATATGTTTGAAAATTCTTAATTTTTCTTTTTTCAAAGTCTTCTATTACTTTATTTTTTCTTAATGATACTGTTATAAAAAAGTCATCTCTTACTACTATCATTCCTAGTGGCATTGTTGTATATACTTCATTTTCTTCATTCTTTTCAATAATTGGAACATCTACAACAAATAAAATTGTATTATCGTCTTCTTCTTCATCAATTCTTGCTTTTTCTTCAAAATCTAGTGCATCTCTAATAAAGTCTTCTTGTATATTTATATTTTCACATACTTTTTTTATTTCAATTTCCGATGGGTTTATTAGACTTATCCAACTCCCCTTTTTAAATTCTTTTATTTCTTCTAATTTGTTTGTTTCTATATCTGTATTGTATATTTTTAACATAAAACCCACCTCTTTCTTTTTACATCTATAATATATTTTAACTTTTTCTTTCTATATTGTCAATGTATTTTCTTTAAAACTTTACATAATTTTGTCAAAATTTTAGCTTGACATTTTTAATTTTTAGTACTATAATAGCTTTGTTATATTTATTGTGATTTAATATATAATTTGCAATAATTAAATATGCGTTATTAGCTCAGTTGGTAGAGTAGCGGACTCTTAACCAACTTGTTTGAAAAAGTTATAGACTTGTAAAGTATTGATATATCTAGGGGGAGAGGAAAAACCATAAAATAACAATTAATAATTTTTCCCCAACTTTCCCCAACTTTATTGGGGAAAAGATAAATAATTAAATATGTATATGGGTGACTAGCTCAGTTGGTAGAGCAGCTGACTCTTAATCAGAAGGTCGAGGGTTCGACCCCCTCGTTGCCCACCATTTCAACGATTTTCCCTCTTTCGCTCTTCAAATAAAAGTTGGGGAAATCATTGGCAGAAAAAAAGCTTATATAATGATTTATATAAGTCTTTTTTAATTTAACTAACTTTTCTTTCATAGAATACATCTTTAAATACTTCTTCCATTTCTCTTTGTTTAACCTTTTTAGTAACCCTTATGTAATATTTATGTGTGGTTTCAAATGATGAGTGTCCCATAATTTTCATCAATGTTAATTCTTTCATACCATTCTCAAAACAAAATGTTGCAAAAGAATGCCTCAAGATATATGGCGATACTCTAGTTACTTTATATTTGTCACATAGTTTTGGTAATGCACTAGATAAAGTATCTGATACATAAGGATGATAAGTTCTACCCAAAAACATATATTCTTTTTCAGTCCATTCTCTACCTTTTCTTTTTAGTTTGATAGACTGATTAAATTTTCTTTTCTGATTTTCCTTGTGTTGTAATAGTCTTTTTGCAAATCTGCTATCTAAAGGAATAGAACGATAACTTTCTTGGGTCTTTAATCTGTCATCTCTTCTTTCATGTCCTATTTTATTTCCTTCTGTATCATATAGTATAAAGTCTTTATATGCATTGTTTATAACTAGTTCATACTTTTTTTCATCATCTCGGTATTGAAATTGTAATGCTGTCCATTTAAGTCCACAAGCCTCTTCTGGTCTAATTCCTGTAAGTAACATAGTTTCAAAAAGTAATGACATATCTGTATTTTCTCTTTTAAATACATCCAAATATTCATCTTGATTTTCAGGTTCAATACAAATTATTTCATCTTCTTCATTTTTAGGTGGCTTTACAGGTTTATCTACATTTTCCATAGGATTTACATTTAATATTTTTTCATTTTTCAAGTATTTAAAGAATAAATTTAAAACAATATAAGAATTTCTCTTTCCCTGATAACCATGTATGCTTTTTAATAATGATTTTATTATTTCTTCATTTACTTGATTTATATAAAGAAATTTATTATCTTTAAGAAATGGCAGTATTACTGTATTTAATATTTTTATATAACCATCAACTGTTTTTTGACATAAAGGGCTAGGGTTATCATCTGTTTCCTTACAAAGTTGTAATTCATATTTCTTCCAATTAACTGCAACATCATCAATTTTATATAAATCTACATTTTTATTTGTATTTTTTCCTAATCCTTGTATTTCACTTGAATAGTTATTACAAGGAATTTGTGGTATAATTGTAGGAATTATATTGCTTTGAGATGAAGGAAAAGGAACAATATTATTATTTATAGCAATTACATTATCAAATTTAGAGTTAAAACTATTGATTTTATTTACTATCAATAATGTTTTTTCTGTTACTTCTGGCATTTGAATCTGTAAGTTATTTACACTTTTTATAAGTAACTGTGGTAAATTTGTATTTATCTTAAATGTCATAAGTCCATTTTGTATAATTGAATCAATAAATTGTTCTATTGCTTCTAATAGATGTAATACTGCTAGTTCCTGTTCTTTTCCACCCTTTTGAAACCTATTACTTTTTCCACCTCCAATCTTTAAACTAATTCTTGCTTCGTAATATCCGTTACTTGTTCTTCTAACAGATACTGTATTTTGTTCTGTCTTTTCTCTAACTCTTTCCAATTTTATTTCCTCCTTATCTTTTAAGATAAGTTGGGAAAAGATTTATTAGAAATAAATTCTTCCCTAGCTTATCATTAAAAGCTTTAATTAACAACTCCAATTAAAAATTATTTATATTTCCCATAATTTTTTGATATCCAAGTTGGTAGTTGTAGTTTATCAATAAGGATTTTATGAGGAAATACAAGAGCTGGAAACCCTTTCATCTTAACTAATTTAAGCATTGTATTTCTACCTAAATTCATAATTTTACAAGCTTCTGTTACTGTAATTAGTAACACTTCTTCATTATTCATTCTTATACCTCTCAAATTCTAAAATTTTGAGAGGAAACTCTTTTACCTCTGTCTAACCTTCGGCAGATTAGACTTCGCAGGTGAGAGTTAAAAATAATCATTTTGCATAAAATTTATTTTGAACTTGGGCTAGTTTAAAAGCTAGTCAAGCATTTATACACTTTCAATTTAATCACTCCTTTCAATTTGTATTTAATTTATAATTATTCTGTTGTAATTGATGTTCCAGTTCTTGTATTCTTGATTTCAATTTAACGTTTTCTAACTCTAATTCAGTTATTCTTTTATTTTTTTCTGCAATAGTTGTGTTTTTTCTTCTTCCTTTAAGTTTTCCTATCTCCTCTTTAGTTGGAATAGGTGTTTTTATAAGACAATGTTTATTACTGCGTTTTAATTGGTCTATTATATCTAGAACATCGTTAACTTCAAATATGTCTATATCACGAGCATGACCAAATGCAGGTGCTAAAACTTCTAGTTCTAATTTTTCTCCTTTTTTAAAATTTCTTAACTTTTCAAGTAATTTTATATTATTTGTATCAAGTTTTATTTTTGCATCTATAGTTTCATCTCTAACTGTAACCATTTTTCTTTTATCTCCTATAAAAATTCTTTGTCTTCTTGGAGCAGACCATTCTATATCACAAATTAAATAACCATCTTCTATTCCTTTATAAACTATGTTGTTGATTATTTTGATAATTTTATTTTCCATGTTTTCTCCTTCTTTCTTTTTAAATTATTTTCTATGACTAACTATCATATTAACTTTATACATAACTGATTTTTTGGGTCTTGGTAACTGATAACCACAAATAAATACATGGTTAAACATCGTTGTTTTCATACCATATATATAAATGAATTTAACGATGTTTAACTATATTTACTTAGTATATAGGTGTATGATTTAACTATATTTAACGATGATTTTATTCAGTATCGTCATTATTTGTGATTATATCTCCTTCCAGTTGCGTACTATCTTTAAACATTTTTGGACTTTCTTTTTTATAAAAATACATCTCTCGACCATGACTTCCACCTTTACCATTTCCAGATTCATAATAAATCTTATCAAAATCCCACAAATCATACTGTAAATGTTCATTAATCTCACGACTTAGTACTTGTGGAGATTGTTGACGAGGTATAATACCTGTTATATCTTTTATTCTTTCAAGTAATTCAGAAGCAGTAAGTCTAAGTCCTTCTGATTTGTAGGGTTCTTCTGATAAAAATGCGTTTAAAGTTTTAACTATAGGATTATTCTTATAATCTAATTGTTTTTTATAGTCCTCATAATCAGAAGCCTGACTTGCAACTTCCCACTTAAACGTTTCTTTATTAAATTTAATTACTGTTTCAATATAATTTACATCTCTACCAGTTACGGACATCATAACTTCGCCATTTCCATTATCAATCTTGCTCAAAACTATCATAGTATCTGCTGCACCTGTAATACCAGTAGAACCTGATATTTGATTAAATGGGTCAGAATCTTTTTGCTTACGCAAATGGTGTATAGCTAAAATACAGACCTTATTAAAGTCAGCAAATTTCTTTAGTTTGGCAACTTCTTTATAATCAGAAGCATACCAAGGTTCTTTTTTATCTTGTGTCCCTCTTACTTTTTGTAATGTATCTATAATTATCAGTTTTATATCAGGATTTTCATTTATTGTGTTTTGCAATTCAGTCAAAAATCCTTCGTCAATATGGTTACAATTTGTAGCAATATGCAAATTATTAGGTGCTGTTTGACTTTCTCCTAACACTTTTTTCATTCTATCTTTAATTCTGTTTAAACTATCTTCTAATGCAAGATATAGAACACCACTTTTGTTAGTTTCAAACCCTAAAAATTCATTACCATTGCAAACAGAAAGAGCTATATCCATACATTGCCAACTCTTACCAACTTTAGGTGCTCCTGCTAGTATAGAAAATCCAGGGTACAACAAATTTTTAATAACTGGTTCCAAAGGTTTTAAATCCAGTTGCATAATTTCATTTGCTGTAAATGAATTTATTGTAATGCTGTAATCCTTACTTTCTTCTTTTAGTTCCTCCTGATTCCAATTAAAGAACTTACCATTACAATTTTGTATAGCTTTTTTTATAGTCATTTCTCTATAATCTGTACGTTCCCATTTACTTCTATATAATTTGCTTTGCCTCATCAATTTATCAATACGTTCTTCATTAGGACCAACATAGAAGGCTAAAATTGTTGTAAGTGCCATATCAGCTGAACTATCATCATTGTCATAGTCAGATGTATCTCCTAAAAAAAATAGTTTATTAAATTTATCAGCTTGTTTTGTTTTTAAAATCGTATCAATTATAAAGTTATTGCTTTGGGGGACAGAATTATCTTCTATAGAAGTAGTAATAGTATCATTATTTTCAACGTTATTAAAGTTTATATCTTTATGCATGTGCGTGTTTAAAAATTGTATAAATTGCTCTGTACGTTCTTCTACATCCTTATCAACTACAACGTCTCCTGTAAACGTCATAAATCTATTAGTTGTTCCTCCAACGTATGCTTCTACGTTTATGTGTGGATTTTTCATATAGTATTGCTCTTTATAATTAGAAGGCAATTTACTTGTATCTACTAAAAATAATAAATGAAATCCTTTTTTACTTGGTGATCTCTCAGTATAAGTATTCATAGTTGTAATGATGTCTTGCGTAATTATATTATCATAATCTTTATGGTCTATATCTATTGCTGAAAGTGCTACTTTTTTAGATTTATCAAGTGTTAAAGGAGATAAAATCATTCCAAAGCCATTTGCAGTTCCGTCATCTACTTGTACTTTAGCTGTTCTATAGTCGCACCATCTTTCACGATATTTATTATCAGTACCTACACTTCTTCCATCATACGCAATAGGTATTTTAGTGTTCTTACCGTCATTATTTTGTTGTAGTTTATAATTGACCCATATTTTTAATTCTTTTAAATCATTTAGTATTGACATTTGTTAAATCTCCTTTCTTTTCTAAAATAGATAAATGTTTTATTCCTGCTGCTGCCATCCATTTTTCTATTTCTGATTTTTCAAAAATTTTGTACGTCCAATCATTTTCTACAATATTTGACATTAAGTATGTTTCATCATCTTCAGTAATTGCTCCACTATCGCGAAGCTCACGTATTTTTAAACGTACAATTAAATTTGAAATTTGTGATTGCAAATCATTTTCTTCATCTTCTTTATAATCTACGATTTCATCGTACCATAAATCAGCGTACCACTCGTTAATATCACAATTACTTGCAAAATGATATAATATCCATAACTTTTCATCACTTAAAGGAAGTTCTGTCATATACTTTAAATCTTGTGTTGACTCAAAATACATCCAATATCTACAGTCTGCTGTTATTGACTGAAGTTTTGCTTTTTTAGCATAAGGTATTAGATTTTCTAATTGTTCGTCAGAAATTAAACCATCTTCATTTATTTGTTGCAAACTTAATTGATACCAAATGTTTAAAACTTCATAAGCTCTATCTTTTTCCTTAACTTTGCTTATATAATTGTAAATGTCTTTAATTGCTTCAAATGGCAGTATATGTAATTTTATAAGCCTACAAAAAGCAATACAAAGTAGCCTTTTATTTAACTCATTTTCATCAACACTAGGTGTATCTAATTCAATTACTGATTTTAAATCTTTTAAAATTTTTAAAACTCTTTCATTTTTTATTTTTTTCATAATAAATTTCTCTCCTTCCATTGCTTTGAAATCCAAAGCAATTCATATAAACTTTTGCACTTTTTAATACATAAACTCGTTTAATTTTAAAGAAGGGCTTGAAATTGCTGGTGTAATCATTTATAATGGTATAACAAATGCAAATCTAATTTCCTTAATTAAAAAACTTAGTTTATATATTTGTATTTGCACTAATTGAGAATAGAAGAAGGGACGCCAATCTATATCTTCTATTCTTTTTTGTATTTACTATTGTTGCTCCAAACTTGACTTTAAAAATTCTACATATTCATAAAATTTCATCTTTTTAGGAACTTCTTTTCCTTGTGCCAACTCATTTTTAAGTTGTTTCTTTAGACTGTTTTCGCCTTCTTCTTGAAGTTTCTTTTTGTGCCAGTCTATTCTTTTTTGTTCTTCCCAGTCAGACAGTTGTTCAAATGAAAATCTTGCCACATTTTCCTCCTTTCTAATAACTAACATAAAATTAAAATCAAAAAGAGAAGTCATAACAAATCCTCGCAATAAAAAAATTGCTTAGATTTGTTGGACTTCTCATAGATTTTTTGAGGACTGGTTACCCTTATGTAAGTAGGCTGTGTACATAATTTGACATCAACCACAACAAATTTTATATTATTTATTTTTATTTTAAAATTATTTTGTAAAATAATATCACTTTCTTTTTTTAATGTCAATACTTTTTTATAATTTTTTTATAGCATAACCTGTAACGACTGATATTACTGAATTTTATTTTTAAAGTTTTTTCTATATAAAGATGTACTCTACTTTTTATGTGCTATAAATTATAAACGTTGTATTCTAATAGCACCTAAAATTTATTATATAAATAAGAAAAAACTGCAAATGTACTTATACATTTACAGTTATCTGTGTTCTAATAAATTTCTTTTAGCTCTGACTTATATTTGTAGTAGCTGTTTCTTGAAACATCTATTAGCTTAATTACTTCTTTATCTGTTAGTGATCCATCAAAATCTTTAAAATATTTAATTATTAAAGCTTTAGCTTCTACAGATTTTTTTGTAGTTAATTTAACTCCTTTTTTCTGTCCTATCTGTTTACCATTTAATTTTGCAGTTAATATTCCTTCTGATGTTCTAGTATGCAAGTCTTTAACTTCTTTTTCTGATTGGTCAAAAGCTTTCTTTATTTGTTCTTTAGCTAAAGCTATTGTATATTTGTTTAAAGCTTGAATTATAGTTTGCATTAATTCATCTGTAGCTTGGTTTCCTGTATTTAATTCCACTTTAATTTGATTATCTAGTGCCTTTCTATAAATTTCAGTATTGATGTAGCTTTCCTTTAAAAAGATTAAGTTTATTCCTTTATTAAATAATTCCTCATATAACTGACAACCTTCTTCTGAATTTCTTGACATTCTACTTACACTATCAAAAACTAATGTATCTCCTGTTTTTAGAATCTTTAATAAATTTTCAAATTCCTTTCTTCCTTCTAGTTTTGTTCCAGTATATGTTTCTTTTATTATTTTAGCTGTTGGATATTTTGCTAGTATATTTCTAACTTGTCTTTCAATATTTTGCTTACCTGTCGAAATTCTAGCTACCCCATACAAATTATTTTCCATTTTAATTTTCCTACCTCTCTTATTTAATACCAATTCTAACCTTCGTTTCATTTGGTACTGTTAGCTTAACATAGCTTTTTAAAGCTTTCAAGCCTGTTTTGGTACTTTTTTATATGAAGTTACTTTTGGTACTAAAACATTTTAAAAGAAGTAGGGAATAGGGAAATAAAAAAATAATAGAAGTTATAACTTCCATTATTTTATATTATTAAAATTTATTTCTTTTTCCAATAATTTCTGTATATTTCAAATATTGTTTTAAATTCTTTTATTGTAATTGCTTGATTTCCTAAAGGCTCACATAAAGGACAACCAATAAGTCCATGAAAAGCTTTTCTAGTATTTATATTTACCCATAAAAAATTACATTTTTCAATAACTTCGTTTGCTAACCCTATATTAAAACCATTTTTTTGTAAATAATTTAAAAATTCTATTTTCTCTTTTTTATCTATATTAAGTATTGAAACTAATATAGTAGAACTTCCTTGTGTATAATCATCAAATTTCCCCATAAATTATGTCCTTTCTAAATTATTTATTTTAAACGTCAATACTTTAAACTTATAATTTCATGATTAATTTTATTTTGTTTTTGGAGTAGTATTAGAATAAAAAAACATGATATGTTTTTCCAATATTGGATGAATAACATTAATCCAATTATTGAGTTTTTCTATATCTATTGTAATATTATCTGTATAAGTTTCTCCCAATCCATTTATTTTTTCTTTTCCACCTATATAAAAAAAATCCTCCAAATTCTTATTTAATGGATATCTTACAAAAGTAGTGTCCCTTGATGTATTATCATACATCATTTTGATAAATTCTCTCACAATTTCATATTCTTCCACTATTTCTTTAAATTCCGTTTGTTTTAAGCTATTTATTTGATTATAAATACTTTCACTGATAGACCAAATATCATGTCCACCATTCTTTATTCTTTCAGTTGGATTTAATAAATGTTTATAGGCTTTTAAGTATAACTCTATTCCTTGATATATATCAAATAAAATTGGAAATATCCACCCATCTAATTTACTACCATAATTATTCTTTAAAGATTCATTAATTAAATAAGATGCAACCTCTAAATAAGCATCTCCTAAATTATAAAATTTCTCTTCATTACTATCTTCTGTATCAAATCTCCAATTCAAATAAGCGTTTTTATGAATATCTGTATTTGCTATAAATATATCCTTTAAACATTCCATAATTATATATTTCCTTTCTATTATTCAAGAATATTCCAGTTATTCAAATATTTATCTTCTTTATCTTGAAATTTTCTAATAGGATTATCTTTATGTTTTTGACCTTTTTTTCCTAATGTATTTAACCATGTACTATGTTCTAACTTTATTGTATCAGCAACTATATTACTTGGGACAATATGATATTCTGGTGTATCTAATTCATTTAAAGAAACAAAAAAATAAATTATATTATCTCCAAGTAATCTTTCATTTTTTTCACTTAATGTCCATACTTTTTGTTTATATCCAGTTGTCTTTACTTGAATTGCAAACTGTTTAAATGTTTCTCTATTAATTGCAAGTATGTCAAAATCTTTAGTATTTGACATTGGTACTGCTACTGTAAAACCATGTCTTTCTAGTTCTCCTGCAACAAAATATTCTCCTGCATTACCTGTACTAATATTATTTTTCATCTTTTATTCTCCTTTTTGATTTTTACAATTTAAAGCTTTTACAATATTTTCAGCAATTCTATTTATAACAGGAACCACTACACTATTACCAGCTTGTTTATATAATCTTGCATCACTCATTTCATTTGGTAATTCAAAAGATTTGGGATATCCTTGTGCATAAAAGCATTCTATTGGTGTAAGTTTTCTAATTCCAAATTGTGTTTTAATTAACGGTACATTATGTCCTCCTTCTCCCATATTTGCTGTAAGTGTAGGAATAAGTTTACTTTGATTTTTTCTCACGTATTTTCTTCTCCATTGGTAAACAGTAGAATCATCATCCATACTTGATTCAAGTTGCTCATAAATATTTCCTTTATATTTTCCTGGTGTATAATAATATTTTTCATCTACTTTAGAATCAAAATTAAAAACTTTATATATATCACTTTTCAATGCTATTGGTAATGGCATTTGAAAGTTATCATAATCTTCTTTATCCCTAAAAGCTACTATATAAATTCTTTCTCTATTTTGTGGAATATCTCCATACTCACAAGCATTCATAACTTGATACCTTATTTTATCTTTATACCCAGCTTTTTCTAATCTATCTATTATAGTTCTAAATGTCTCTCCTTTGTTATGTCCTACTAAATTTTTAACATTTTCTAAAAATATTACTCGAGGTTTCCTTACATTAAAAATTCTTTCCATTTCAAAGAATAAATCTCCTGTTCTATCATCTTCAAATCCTTTTCTATACCCAGCAACAGAAAAAGATGTACAAGGAAATCCACCTACCATAATATCAAATTCAGGAATTTCATTTATTTTTACTTCATGAATGTCCCTACAATCTACTTTGGTTTCAAAATTTTTCTCATAAGTTTCAACTGCATATTTATCAAACTCGTTAGCATAAGAAATTTCACAGTCATTAGTTTGAAGAAAACCTAAATCAATGCCTCCAACTCCAGCAAATAAACTACAAATTTTATACATATTATTTCCTTCCTATGCAGCGTGCTGCAATTTATAATTATAAATAATAAGAGTATAAGCACTCTACCTTTCTTTAATCTTTAACAATTTGACCTCTCCTTATATTAAAAGTAACTGTTGGTTTTAAATTGTTTTTATTTATAATAGATTCAATTATTCTGATATGAGGTCTTTTTCCAGCTTTTTGATAATCTCCAACTGTTGCTGTTTTTGAAACTGGAATTTTCTTTAATTCTTCTGAATTTATTCCGGTATCATAAACATATAACATATTAAAGTCTAAATCAAATCTTAAAAATACTAAATCATCAAAATCACATTTTGGTCCAAAACTACTTAAATCATAAGCATAATTACTTGTGGCTTTAAATTCTATTTTTCTTTTACCATCTTGCGAATAAGCATCTCCACCTGTGGTTTTATTCCATAATAAGTTTAAACAATAACAACCCATTGGTTCACTAATAGCATCAGGCATATTTATTCCTCTTGATACTAAACTTTTAACGTATGTATTTAAGTCCTTCCATTTAAAATAAGCATCACACGTTTCCTGAATTCGTGGCTCATCAATTTTTATTAAATAGTCTGCGTTCATTATTCACCTTTAGAGTGCTAATACTCTATCGGTATTATATCGCAAATATTTAAAATTTTAAATAGATAAACTGCAATTTATTAAAATTATTTATTAATCTATTTTATCAAAATGGTAATTGGTTAAATAGAACTTGATTTTATCAGCTAAATCATTTATATTTGCATACTTGTATTCAGCTCCTGTTCCAGTTTCTTCTCCAATATAAACTTTCTTATTCTTTAAATCAATTTCAAGTGTTAAATTTAATTCTTCCATTTGTTACTCCTTCCTTTATGCACTAAATCCAATTTGTCTATTACTTGGTTTAGTTCTCATCTTATTTACTGCGTTTGTTACATCTTCTGCAATTATTGTATTTATATCTTTTAGTTTATTTCTTTTTACTCTTGTAGCTTGTTCAAATAAGATGTGTTCATATAAGTTTCTTACTAACCTTCCATTACCAAAATCATTTAATTTATTCTTTATTTCATTATATAGGAAGTACATTACTACTTGTTTGCAGTTCTTATTTAATTTAAAATGTTCTTCTTTTACTTGGTTTATAAACATTTGATATAATTCATCTATTGAATAATCAGGGAAATCAATTTTAAATGCAATTCTACTATTAAATCCAGTATTACTTTTCAACAATTCTTCCATCTCCTGCGAATAACCTGCTAATATAACACATAAGTCCTGTCTGTGATCTTCCATATTTTTTATAAGTGTAGATATTGCTTCTTTTCCATAGTCTTTATCTGAATTAGAAAATAGGGAATAGGCTTCATCTATAAATAATACACCACCTAAAGCTTGTTCAATTACTTTCTGTGTCTTTAGTGCTGTTT
>CANQTJ010000005.1 GCA_947626705.1 uncultured Clostridia bacterium
TTTCTGGGGGTAAGGGGGAACTATGCCCTTTTTTCTTATTTTTGTTTTATTTTTATAAATTTTTCTTTCAAACTAAATTCCCTTCCTTTCTAACTTAATTTAAATGTTTATATAAGATTATTTTTTTAAGCTATTTCCTTGTTTTATTATATATTAATATATTATATTTTTCCATAATTATTTCATATTAATATTACAAATATTTTTCAATTATATTACAATTATGTCATCTTTTCTGCATTATGTTTCCTATTTTGTTTACTATTTTTTTCCACATATTAATATTATATTTTTGTGGATACTGTGGATAACTTTGTGAATAACTTATTTTTGGCAGTTAACTACAAAAAGTTATACACATTTACATATTTATATTTTATTTTTACAGTTATTTACATTTTGTTTACTAGTTTTATGTGCACTCTTTTTTTATATTTTCTTTAAAATATAAAAGTTATAATGTTTGATTTTCTAGGCATTTGTAGTTTTTTATTTAAAAGTATTATACATAATACTAATATAAAATTAAATTAAAAATCTATGTTATTTTCATAATATAAATATGGATTTTATTAAATTTTAAAAAAATTTATAATAAATTATTGCCATTATTTCTAATATAGTAATTAAAGGAAATCCTATTACAAATGCTATTTTTTGTGTTTTATGTCTAAATGTATACATTCCTGCTATTGTTCCTATTCCACCGCCTAATGCTGTTATTATAAATAGTGTTTTTTCTGGTATTCTCCATTTGCCTTTTTTGGCTTTTTGTTTATCTATATACATTATTAGAAATCCTATTATATTTATAATAATAAAATATATTATTATATTTTTAATCGTAAATATTTCCTGTATTGATATCTCTTCCATAATTTCCTCCTAAAAATTAAAATCAAAATATGCATATTTCTTCTTTTTATAATTTAAGCAACTATCAATATTTGCTTTTGCAGTTTCAGAAACTTCACTAATTCTTACTGATTCTTTTCCTATTTTAATTAGTGGATTTATATATCTTATCTTCGCATTTATGCTTACACAATATTTGTCTTGTACTGGATTATCACTTTCATTTATCTTACTAGCATTTTTCCATATATTAAAATATTTAGAAATATTATCATAATCACAACTTTTAATTTTCTCTATAAATTGTTTTTCAGATAAAGTATATAAGTCTTTCTTTGTTATTAATCCTATTTTATTCATCTTTTTTATGATATCTGACAAAAATTGCATTGATAATACAGTTTCATTATCCATATAAGATTTTGATAAGATACTCATATTTTTAACAAATTTTTCTGCCAATTTTTTATTTTTAAAGCCTAATTCTTGAATGCCCTTTTCATTTATTTGTATATTGATATCATTATAAATGTCTTTTACCTCATCTAAATTCCATAATTTTTTTCTTACTCCTAAACCATTAGATAAGGTATATTCTAATCTATCTGCCGAAAGTTTTGGAGTATCATTGTCTGCTATTGGATAAATTTTATAATCTGATATTTCTTCTAAGTTTATACCATCTCTTTTAAGTAAACTCATTATTTTTTTTGAATTTTTTATTATTTCTGTTGTTAACTCCTCTATTGATTCCTGATTTTTATAATCCCCATTTAAATAATCAATACAATGTTTAAATGTAGGAGTTGCTATATCATGAAATAATCCTGCTAGAGTTTGTTTTTTATCTTTTGTAAAATTCCAAATTATTAAAGCAACTGCTATACTATGGTCTAAACTTGAATACCATAAATCTATATTAAAAATCTTGGAATAATAAGTACCAGAAGATACACTAATTCCTGCCTGTTTTTGCATTTCTGGTGTATCAATATATTCTTCTATAAATTTTGGTATTTCTGGTGATAAGATTTTAAAATACTCTCTTTTTTGTTCGTCTAAATTTTCAAAATATTTACTCATATTTTCACCTATTTCCATTCCCTATTACAATTTTTTTCTTCTTTATTCTTAAAAGTTTCTAATAAATTTTCATTAAATTTTGATAATTGTTCTTTTAAATATTTATTATTCACTTTATTCCTCCTTATCACAAAAAATAAAAATATATTTATCATTTTTAATTATTATCCAAACAAGCTAATTTGATTACTTTGGCTCATTCCTTCCAAACATCCAAATTGTTTTAATAGTTCTGCTCCTGATGTTCCTATTTTTGCTCTTATTTTTAAATCATCTATAGACATAAACTTTCCATCTTTTCTTGCATTTTCTATTCCTTGTGCAGCCACTGTTCCAAATCCGGGTATGCTATTTAATGGTGGTCTTAGTTTATCATCTTGTATTTTGAATTTTATAGCATCTGATTCATATAAGTCTAATGGTAAAAATTCAAATCCTCTTTCATACATTTCTAGCACTATTTCTAAGTCATCATACATATCTTGTTCTGCTTTTGTTGCTTCTTTTTTCTGATTTTTTATTTCTATTTCTTTCATTTTGTTTTTTACTTTTTCTTTGCCGTATATCATATATTGTGCGTCAAATGCTTTTGCTCTTATTGAGTAATATGCTGCATAATATGCAAGTGGTATATGTACTTTAAACCAAGCTATTCTAAATGCATTTGTTACATAAGCTGCAGCATGTGCTTTTGGGAACATATATTTTATTTTTTCACATGATTTTATATACCAATCTGGTACATCATGCTCTTTCATAATTGTTTTAAATTCTTCCCACTTTGCTGGATCTTTTAAAGCTTTTCCTTTACGTACTGTTTCCATTATTTTGAATGCTTTATCTGGAGGTAGTCCTTTTTTTATTAAGTATATCATTATATCATCACGACAGCATATTGCTTCTTGAAGTGTTACTATTCCTTGTTCTATTAATGTTTGGGCATTTCCAAGCCATACATCTGTACCGTGTGATAATCCTGATAAACGTATTAATTCATCAAATGTTGTTGGTTTTGTGTCTAAAAGCATTCCTCTTGCAAATTTTGTTCCATATTCTGGTATTCCATAAGTTCCTACTTGCGAATGTATTTGCTCTGGTGTTACTCCTAAAGCATCTGTTGAATTGAATATTGACATTGTTTCTTTATCATCTAATGGTATTTCAGTTGGTGCTATTCCTGTTAAGTCTTGAAGCATACGTATTACTGTCGGATCGTCGTGTCCTAGTATATCTAGTTTTAAAAGGTTTGCATCTATTGAGTGATAATCAAAATGTGTTGTAATTATGTCTGAGTTTGGGTCATCTGCTGGATGTTGTACTGGTGTAAATTCAAATATTTCTCTTCCTTTTGGCACAACTATTATTCCTCCTGGATGCTGACCTGTTGTTCTTTTTATTCCTGTACAACCTACTGACAGCCTTTGTATTTCTGCTTTATTTACTGGTATTCCTCTTTCTTCAAAATAATTTTTTACATATCCATAAGCTGTTTTTTCTGCTACTGTTCCAACGGTTCCTGCTTTAAATGTAGTTCCTTTTCCGAATATTACTTCTGTATATTTATGTGCTTTTGCTTGATACTCTCCTGAGAAATTTAAATCTATATCTGGCTCTTTATCTCCATTAAATCCTAAAAAAGTTTCAAATGGTATGTCCATTCCATCTTTAGCTAGTTTATGTCCGCATTTTGGACAATCTTTGTCTGGTAAATCAAATCCATTTTGATATCCATAATCTGTAAAGTCTGAATATTTACAATTTGGGCATCTATAATGTGGTTGGAGTGAGTTAACTTCTGTAATACCTGTCATAAATGCTACTAATGATGAACCTACTGAGCCTCTTGAACCTACTATATATCCATCTTCATTTGATTTCCATACTAGTTTTTGTGCAATTATATACATAACTGAATATCCATTACTTATAATTGAATTTAATTCTCTGTCAAGCCTTGATTGAACTATTTGTGGCAGTTCTTCTCCGTATAATTCATGTGCTTTTTTATATGCTATGTTCTTTATATCTTCTTCACACCCTGGAATATGTGGCGGACATTTCTCTGGTGATATAGGGCTTATTTGTTCACACATATCTGCTATTTTATTTGTGTTTGTTACAACTACTTCATACGCCTTTTCTTCTCCTAAATATTTAAATTCTTCAAGCATTTCTTCTGTTGTTCTTAAATATAATGGTGCTTGATTATCTGCATCATCATATTTTTGTCCTGCTTCTAAAATTCTTCTATATATTTCATCTTGTGGATCCATAAAGTGAACATCACAGGTCGCAACAACTGGTTTATTTAATTTTTCTCCAAGTGCTACAATTTTTCTATTTATATCTCTTAAATCTTCTTCATCTCTAACAATACCATTCCTTATTAAAAATTGATTATTTCCTATTGGTTGTATTTCTAAATAATCATAATCATTTGCAATTTCTTCTATTTCCTCATCTGGTTTTCCTTGTTCAATTGCTTGATATAATTCTCCTGCTTCACACGCACTTCCTAAAATTAATCCTTCTGAATATTTTTTAAACATACTTTTTAAAATACGTGGTTTTCTGTAAAAATAGTCTAAATGTGAATATGATACTAATTTATAAAGATTTCTTAATCCTACATAATTTTTAGCTAAAATTATTGCATGATATGTTTTTAATTTTTTATATTCTTCTTTTTTAGTTTCTGCATCTGCTGCTAATTCATCAATATCTTCAATTTTCTTACTTCCTTTTTCTTTTAGCATATCTATCATTACATTAAATACCTTTACAGTTGTATCTACATCGTCTAATGCTCTATGTGCTACTTCTACTTTTATTCCTAAATTTTCTGCTATTTTGCCTAATTTATATTTCTTATAATTTGGGAATAAATCTTTTGCTAAGCTTAATGTATCTAAATATGTATAATCGAAATCATATCCTAATCTTTTTGCATTTTGTTTTAAAAATCCAACATCAAAATTTGCATTATGTGCAACTACGACTGTATCTTTACTATCTCCTAAAAATTCTAAAACTTTTGGAAATATCTTTTCTATTGTTTCTGCATCTTTTACCATATCATCTGTTATATTTGTAACTTCTGAAACTCTTTCTGGTATATGTCTTTCAGGATTTACGAAACAACTAAATTCATCTATTACTTGTTTATTTTTTACTTTCATTATTCCTATTTCTGTAATTCTATCATTTGTCGCCGAAAATCCTGTTGTTTCTAAATCTAAAACACAATATGTTGTATCTATTGATTGTCCCTTACCATTATATATCGATTTTGTATTATCTGGAGCTAAATATGCTTCTACTCCATATATAACTTTTATATCTTTATTATCATCTCCTACTAAATGATATGCTTCTGGAAATGCTTGTACGACTCCATGGTCTGTTATTGCTATAGATTTCATTCCCCATTTTATAGCCCTTTTTATCAAATCTGTTGCAGACGAAATTGCATCCATTTGACTCATTTTTGTATGCATGTGTAATTCTACTCTTTTTACTTCTGATTCATCTTTTCTAGTTTCTTTTTTTACTCCTGAACTTTCAATTATTGTGTTTGCCATTACAGTAAGCTCTCCAGAAAATGAATCCATTTGTGCATTTCCCTCTATTTTTATTCCTTTTACACTTTTCATTCTTTTTATTATTTTTTTAGCTTTATCTTTTTCCAAAAATGCTTTGCATGTCATTGTACTTGAACCATCATATAAATCGAAACTTAATAATGTTTTACCAGATTTTAATTCTCTATCTTCCATAAATATAATTTCTCCATCTAGTGAAACAGTTCCATCTTCTGGTCCTAAATCAGAAACTTTTGTTAGCGGTGCTGTTATATTCATATTTTTTCCTAAAATTAATGGTGTATCTTCTTGTTCATCTTCTTTTGGAAGTTCGGGTATATTATTTTCTATTTGAATTATTGTATTTGCAATTACAGTAACATCTCCTATATATGTATCTAGTCCAGCTTTTCCTATAACTTTAATCCCTTTTGCTTGTTCTATTTTTCCCTTTATTGCATTACCTTCTTGTAAATCTTTCGCAAATGATTTACATACCATAGTTCCTGTACCATCATATAAATCAATTATAAGCATTCCTTTTCCTGATTTTGTTTCTCTACATTCACAGTTTATGATTCTTCCTTCTAAAGCTACCCTTCCATCATTTGCTGTAATATCTTTAATCTTTATTAATTTTTCTTTTGACCTTGTAGGTTTTCCCATTATGTAACATTCTTCTTGATTCTCTAAATCTATATTTATATTATCTTTTGTTTCTCCTATTTCTTCTAAAGGTACATACATATCTCCATCTTGTGGTGGTATATAGTCTGGAGCATTATATTCTAGCATTTGTTTTTCTGATGCTGTTGAAGGTATGTTTTCATCTTCTTTTTGGACATAAGATGTTTTTAATTTTAATTCATTTTCTTCAATCTCTTTTATTTTTTTCTCGTATTCTATTTTATCTTCTTCTTTTATTTTTTCTTCTAGTTGAATTTTATATTGTTTTCCATATAATTTTTTTATTACGTTCTCTAATTCTTTATCTGTTTTTTTAGCTTTAAGAAAGTCTGCTCCTTTTATATGCATGGTTACTTTTATTATATTTTCTATTATTTCTATATCACTTTTCATTAAAAGCATTGGTTTCATCAATGGATATTTATGTGCCATATAACAAATTATATTTTTCCATTCTTCTTTTATGGATTTTAATGGTGTATCTTCTTGATATTTTATTGTCATATCTATGTTGGCAAATTTAAATCTTTCTATTAAAAATTTTTCAAAATACCAAATTTCTTTTATTTCTATGTATTCGTCTATTTTTAATTCTATACCTAGAGTATTTGTTTTTTTTATTACGTTTAAATAACTTATATATGCTTCTTTTATGTTTGATTTTGTTTCATAATCACTAAATATTTCTTTTAATTTTTTTTGTTTGCTATCTGACATTATTTTTCTTCCTTTCGTTGAAATTATTTTATCACATTTTGTCATTATATAAAAGCGAACATGAAAAAAATAAGAAAAATTAAAATTTTTCTTATTTTTATAATTCTATTCTTTCAACTTTTATATCTTCTAAATTTGAATTATCTATTTTATAACCATATCCGCCTATAAAATATCTACAATTACTATATTCTTCTGCATTTTCTTTCTGACTATTTTCTATATTTATAGTATATGTTCCCTCTTGTTGACTATATATATAAACTTTACCATTTGATATATATTCTAAATCTGTTTGAAAATTAGCTACTTTACCTATTTCTTTAACACTTGCATTTTCTTCAATTTCAAATAATGTATAATCTGTTTCTATAGCTCCGTCATCCAATCTTTTTCTTGCGTTTAAATATGTTTTTCCTTGACAAGTTTTTAATATTCCAAAATATCCAATAATATAATCTTGTTTTGTTTCAAGATTATATATATGTTCCGCTTCTTGATCTGCATAGTCAATATATAATAAATATTTATCGGCTATTCCAATAGTAAATTTTCTTCCTTGCATTAATTCAGTTTGATTTGTTCCATCTGTATTTATTTCATACATTTTTCTATCTTGCGTTGTGTAATATATCTTGTCGTTTTGCATATAGAAATAATTTTTTATGTTTTTAGCTATTTCAATAATGTTTTTTCCCTCTTTATCCATACTGCATATTGTACCTTGAGGGTTATGGTTAAAATCATCATATCCTATTTGTTTTACAAAATAAATTTCATTATCAGTTAATAATAATTGTAATGATGCACCATCATATATTTTATTGACTTTTCCTTCTAAGTCAACTTTATATATTCCTTTTGCTATGGAATATGGCGGGATATAGTATATATTTTTTCCGTCAAAGTACATTTTGTTTATACTATGTTGTAGTGTTGCTATTTTTTTAGTTGTATTTTCTTCTACATTATACATATATATACTTTTATTTTTATCTTCATAAAATACTATTTGATTGCCAATTTTACAAAATGTTCCTCCTTCTTGCATACTTATTTTATTTTCTTCTTGATAGTTCATTTCATTTAAATAACTTTTATCTTCGCTTTTAGCAATATCTTCAGTAGTGCTTTTGTATGTATCTACTGTTGTTTCTATTTTATTAGGATTCATTATTACTATTCCTATTGCTATTATCATCAATATTAATAAAATTCCTACTAATATTATATTACTCTTTTTTTCTTCCATAAATTTGTTATACCTTTCTTAAATTGAGTTATTTGTATGTTTTTATTTTACTATATCATTTTAAAAATTTCAATATTTTTTATGATTTATTTTAATAATGAAAAGCGTAATTTTAATTCAAAGCTTGAAAAAATTTTTTCATGTATTTATCCTGTGATTTAAGTTGCGGTTTATTTAAAAAATCCTTAAAACATCATTATAAGTAATATATAAAGATAACGCTATTAAAATTGAAAATCCTATTAATTGTATATTTATTTCAGTTTTTTCATTTAATGGTTTTCTTCTAATTGCTTCTACTATTAATATTAAAATTTTTCCACCATCTAGTGCTGGTATAGGTAAAAGATTTGTTACTCCTAAAGATAAAGAAATTAGTGCTAACATATAAATAAATTCTCTTAAACCATTTGTTTTTGCAACGACTTGTGATATTCCAACAGGTCCCATCATCTGGTCTACACTTACTCCTCCTGTAAATAACATCTTTATATTATTTAAAATGGAAAATGCAAAGTCTTTAGTTTCTATTCCTCCATAAATTAAATGATTGAAAAATGTGTTATCTGATTGTTTTAAATTTACTCCTAAATAATATGTTGATATATAATCAGGTGTTAGCTCTATTGTTATTTCTTCTCCATTTCTATTAATAGTGATTAACATTGTATTTAATCCTTTTTGTCCTATAATTTCTATAATTTTATTTGAGTCATTATTAATATCTTCATTATTTATTTTTAATATTTTATCATTAGCTTTAAGCCCTTGTTTTTCTGCACTACTGCCTTTTTCAATGGCTAATATTTTACCATTTTCACCTAAATATATTCCTGTATTTTTATTTTTTACTTCTGTTGGTTTTATATAATACTCTACTATCTCTCCATTTCTTTCTATTTTTAATTGAATTTGTTCTCCATTTAATTTATCCATTACTTTGTTTAAATCGTATTTATTTTTTATCTTTTTGCCTTCAATTTCAATTATTTTATCATTTTGTTGTAGTCCTATCTCTTGTGCTACATATCCGTCTATAATGCTATCTATTTCATTTGTTATATATGTATTAGATGTAGACATTAAAATAAAATATACTAATAATCCAAATATTATATTTACTGTTGCTCCTGCTATAACTATAGCAATCCTTTTAGGTATACTTGCTTTTGAAAATGACCCTTGATTTTCTGACCTTTCTTCTTCTCCTTCCATACTGCAAAAACCTCCGTAGAGGTATTAATCTTAAAGCATATTTTGTTTCTTTCCCTTGTTTTTTCCATATTGTTGGTCCAAATCCAATTGCAAATTCATTTACTTTTACTTTGCATATTTTTGCAACTATTAAATGTCCTGCTTCGTGTATTAATATTAAAAATCCAAGTAAAAATATTATTTTTATTGCAGATATTATAATTGTCAAATTTATTCCTCCTTCATATATTGTATTTTCGACAAAGGAGCACTAAAAAGTGTTAGCTCAGCTTTTTATATTAGTGTGAACAATAAATAAGCAAATGGTGCTATAAATATAACACTATCTATTCTATCTAACATTCCTCCATGTCCTGGTAATAAGTTACTATAGTCTTATATCTACATATCTTTTTATAGCTGATGCTGAAAAATCTCCTATTTGTCCTATTAAACTTAAAATGATGCTTGATATACTTATTATAATATATGAATAGTTAAATTCAAAATATTTATTTAATATTAGTGTATATAATATTACAATTAATGTAGAGCCTACTGTTCCAGCTATACACCCTTCTATTGATTTTTTAGGGCTTACTTTACTAAATTTATGTTTTCCAAATCTACAGCCTATACTATAAGCAAATATATCTGTTCCCCATGCGGTTATAAATACATAGCCCAATAATATTTTTCCATTATTCATTCCATTTATTAATGATAAAAACATTATAAATATAGGAATATAACATATTCCTAAAAATGTATATGCAATATCTTTAAATGATATTTTCATTTCTGTTACTATTATGTGTAAAAATAGTATTAATATTGTAGTAGGAATTAAATACGTAAATACCTGTAGTAAATATTGTTTTGGGATTATATTTATAACTGCTACCAATATACAAGTTATATATCCTATCCATTTCACTGGTTTACACACTTTTGATATTGCTTTTAAATATTCATACATAGATACAATTGCAACTATTGCTAATAATATACTAGTAATAAAATTATTTGGTATTAGTAAAAGTATAATAACTGCTATTCCTACTATTATTCCAGATGATATTCTTTTTAAATCCATAATTTTCCTTCCTTTAAAACATTTATTTTGCTCCAAATTTTCTATTTCTATTTTGATATATTTTTATTGCCTCATCTAAATCTTTTTCATCAAAATCTGGCCATAATTTTTCTATAAATAAAAATTCTGTATATACTAATTGCCATGCTAAAAAACCACTTAATCTCATTTCTCCACTTGTTCTTATTAGCAAATCTGGGTCTGGTTGAAATTTTGTATATAAATGTTCTGATATTGTTTGTTCTTCTATATCTTCTACTTTTATTTCATTATTTTTTACTTCTTCTGCTATTTCTTTTACTGCATTTACAATTTCATCTCTTCCACCATAATTTAAAGCTATATTAAACGTTATTCCTGTATTTTCCTTTGTTCTTTCCATACATTTTTCTATACTTTTTTTCATTTTTTCTGATAAGCCTTCTCTATTGCCAATTATTTTTACTTTTATATTTTCAGAATCTGCTCTTTTGCTGTAATCGTCTAAATAACTTTGAAATAAGTTCATTAAACTTGATACTTCTTCTTCTGTCCTTTTCCAATTTTCTGTTGAAAATGCGTATACTGTTATATATTTTATTCCTATTGTATTTGCATATCTAACTATTTTTTCTAATGTCTTTGCTCCTTCTTTATGTCCTAAAGCTACTGGTAAGCTTCTTTTTTTAGCCCACCTTCTATTTCCGTCCATAATTATTGCAATATGTTTAGGTAAATTTTCGTTATCCATATTTACTTCTTACCTCTTTCTTTTATTTATTTCTATCTCTAATATATTCTGCTAATTGCCTTAAAAATTCTGCTCTTTCTCCATATATTTTTAATTGTTCTATTGCTTCATTAGTTACTCTATTTAATTCTTGCTTTGCTCCTTCTAATCCATAATAAGCAACATAAGTAACTTTTCCTAATTCTTTATCATTTCCAACAGGTTTTCCTGTTATTTCTGAGTTTCCTTCTTCTGATAATATGTCATCTTTTATTTGAAATGCTAATCCTATTTTATCTGCATACTTTGATAGTCTTTCTATATCTTTTTCTGGTGCATTAGCTAAAATTGCTCCCATTTTAGCACATAATTTTAATAATGCCCCTGTTTTATTTTCATGTATGTATTGTAACATTTCTTTTGATATATCTTTTCCTTCTAATTCTGTATCTAAATACTCTCCTAATATCATTTTGTCAGTAGCTTTAGTAAATTCATTAAATGCTCTTATTTTATTATCAGTTATATCTTTAAATTCATTTTTTATTGAATAAAAAATTTCTTCACTAATTACTATATATGCCTGATTTAATAAACTATCTCCAGCTAATAATGCTGTTGCATGATTAAATTTTTTATGATTTGTTGGTTTTCCATGCCTAAAATCATCATTATCGATTTCTGGTAAATCATCATGAATTAATGAAAAATTATGTATCATTTCTATTGCAATTGCAAAAGGCAAACATTCAGCATAATCTTCTTTGAATAATCTATATGTTGCCATTACTAATATAGGTCTTAACCTTTTTCCTCCCGCCATTAAACTATATTCAACAGAATTATTTAAAATTTTTTCTGGACAATCTGCTTTTATTATATATTTTTCTAATTCGTTATTTACTATGTCTTGATATAATTTTAAGTTCTCTTTAAAATCCATATTTTTTCCATCCTTTCATATATTAATAGTGTTTATTACTATTAATTTTTATAGGCATAATTTTAGCAAACTTTCTTTATATAACTTTATTCAAGTATTTATACTGACATTACTTCTTTTTCTTTATTTTCTAAAATTTTATCAATTTCTTCTACACTTTTGTCTGTTAATTTTTGAATTTCATTTTCTGCTTGTTTTAATTCATCTTCTGTCATATTCCCTTCCTTTTGTTGTGATTTGGCATCTTCTAATCCATCTCTCCTTATTGCTCTAATTGCGATTTTTGCTTCTTCTGCCATTTTCTTTATGTCTTTTACTAAATCTTTTCTTCTTTCTTCTGTTAACTCTGGAAAAGCTAGTCTTATAACTTTTCCATCATTATTTGGATTTATTCCAATGTCTGAAGTTAATATTGCCTTTTCAATTTCTTTTAATATACTTACATCCCATGGTTGAATTACTATTAATCTAGCTTCTGGTACAGATACACCTGCAACTTGATTTATTGGTGTTGGTGTTCCATAATAATCTATTTTTATTTTGTTTAATATTGCAGGATTTGCTCTCCCTGCTCTTATTTCTGATAATTTTTCAATATATACACTTTTACTTTTTTCCATTTTTTCTCTTATTTTTGTATAATCCATTTTTATTTCCTCCTCATACTTTTTTAACTTCATACAACTTTGCACTTATGCTTAGGTTGTATAAATAATCTGTAAAATTACTATCATTTTTAAACTTTACTTAACTAATGTTCCTATTTTTTCTCCTTTAACAGCTCTGACTATGTTTTCTGGGTCGGCTATTCCAAATACCAATAATGGCATCTTATTATCTCTACATAAAGCTGTTGCTGTTGAATCCATAACTTTTAAATCTTTCTCTAATACCTCTAAATATGATATTTCATCATACTTTTTAGCATTTTCATCAATTTTAGGATCAGCAGAATATACTGCATCTATTGCTTTTCCCAATAATATTATATCTGCATCTATTTCTGTCGCTCTTAATACTGCTGCTGTATCTGTAGTAAAGTATGGATGTCCTGTACCACATGCAAATATTACTACTCTGCCTTTTTGTAAATGTTTCTCTGCTTTTCTTATTATAAATGGTTCTGCTATTTCTTTAATTTCTATTGCAGTTTGTAATCTTGAATATACACCTCTTGCTTCTAAGGCATCTTGAAGTGCTAATCCATTCATAGCAGTTGCAAGCATTCCCATATAATCTGCTGTTGTTCTCTCCATTTGATGTCCATTTCTTCCTCTCCAGAAGTTTCCTCCTCCTACTACTATTCCAACTTCAACTCCCATTTCAATTATTTCTTTTATTTTATCACATATTTTCCCTACTGTTTCAGCATTTACTCCTGTTTTACTTTCTCCTGCTAATGCTTCTCCACTTAATTTTAAAAGCACTCTTTTATATTTTGCTTCTGACATTTGCTCACTCTCCTTATTTTTTGTTATTTGCATTTTATCATATTTTTTTTGAAATGAATACCCTATTTTAAAAAATATTATTTTAAATTTTTTCTTCTTAATTGTCCACAAGCTGCATCAATATCAGAGCCTAATTCTCTTCTAATAGTTGCAACAACCCCATGAGCATTTAAATAATCTCTAAATCTTATTATATTTTCATTAGAACTTTTGGTATAAACTCCATTTTCTATCTTGTTAATTGGGATTAAATTTACGTGGCATAACATACCATTTAAGAGTTTAACTAGTTCTTTTGCATCTTCTAAATTATCATTATTATCTTTTGCTAAAGCATATTCAAAAGAAATTCTTTTGTTTGTTTTCTTTATATAATCTTTACATGCTTGTATTAGTTCTTCTATTGGAAAAGCATTATTTATTGGCATCATACTACTTCTTTTCTTATTATTTGTTGCATGTAAAGAAATGGATAATGTACATTGTATATTTTCTTCAGCCAGTCTATAAATTCCTGGTACTAATCCACTTGTTGAAATGCTTATATGTCTTGCACCTATATTTAATCCTTTAGGATTATTTATAATTCTAATAGCATTAACAACATTGCTATAATTATTTAGAGGCTCTCCTATGCCCATAAATACAACATTTGATATTCTAATACCTGTATCTTGTTCAACAGCTAAAATTTGTTCAACAATTTCTCCTGACGTTAAACTTCTTATAAAATTAATTCCAGTTGATGCACAAAATTTACAACCCATTTTACAACCAATTTGTGAAGAAACACATATACTATATCCATGATGATAGCTCATTAATACTGTTTCTATTGCATTACCATCTAATACGTCAAATAAATATTTAATGGTTCCATCTTTAGACTCTTGTTTTTTTAAAATATTATAATTACATATTGTAAAATTTTCCTTTAATTTACTTCTCAATTCTAATGATATATTTGTCATTTCATCAAAGTCTTTTACTTTTTCTTGATAAATCCATTTAAAAATTTGCTCTGCTCTAAATGGTTTTTCTCCTAATTCTATTAATTCCTTTTTTAAATTTTCTAAATCATAATCTTTAATATTTTTCACTTTATTTTACCTCTTTTTTATACAAATTCCTCCCATACTAAATTTGCAAAATCAAGCCCTTTCCTTGTTAATTTTATATCATCTAAATCTATAATAAGTAATTTTTGTTCAATTAATTTTTTCAATTCTTTTCTAAATATATAAATTGGATTCTCTCCAAATTTTTCTTTAAATTCGGAAATTTTAATACCATCTATTTTTCTTAATCCTAATAGCATATATTCTTTTTTCATATCATCTATATTTTGTTTTTCATGTATTATTTTTACATCTGTACTATTATTATTTAAATATTCTTGTAAATTACAAGTATTTGAATACCTATATCCTTTAATATATGAATGTGCTGACAGTCCAAATCCTATATATTGTTTTTGTTTCCAACAATTCATATTATGTTTTGACTCAAATCCTTTTTTTGCGAAATTTGATATTTCATAGTGCTTATATCCATTTAATTCTAAATAATTTTTTGTATAGTTATACTGATTTCTTTCCTCATTTTCATCAGGTAATTGAAGTTCACCTTCATTTATTTTTTTCTCTATTTGTGTGCCTTCTTCTACTATTAATGAATATACTGATATATGCTTTGGTTCTGGTTTTAAGTTTACTACATTTTGTAAGCTTTGTTTTAAATCTTGTATTGTTTGATTTGGAAGTCCTAACATTAAATCTATATTTATATTAGTAAACCCTGTTTCTATTGCCCAATTATATGTATTTATAAATTGTCTATAGTCGTGTATTCTACCAATTAATTTTAATAACTCATCTTTTCCACTTTGAAGTCCTATACTTAACCTATTTATTCCACAATCTTTATACAATTGTAGATTATTTTTTTCTACTGTTCCAGGATTTACTTCAATAGTTATTTCAATATTTTTTGTTTGTGTAATATCTGACACTTCATAAACTTTATTTAAAATCTTTTTTATATACTCTGGTTTTATTGATGAAGGCGTACCTCCTCCAATATATATTGTAGTTATATCATTTTCTTTTAGTAATTTCTTATTATCTTCAATTTCTTCTATTAGCTTTTTTATATATGTTTCTTGTAAATTAAAAATATTTGAATATGATATAAAATCACAATAATCACATTTTTTCTTACAAAAAGGTATATGTATATATATTCCAAGTTCCATTAGTTCTCCTTCATATTTTATAAATCTTCTGCAATTTTAATAATTTTTTTTAGTCTATAATTAACTCCAGATTTTCCAATTGGCACTTTTAACTTTTTTCCAAGTTCAACTAAAGGCATATCTGGATACTCTAGTCTTAGTAGAGCAATCTCTTTTAAATTTTCATCGAGTTTATTAAATTTGTTATTTATTTGCAATTTTCTTATAGCATCTATTTGTTCAACTGAAGCATTAATTGTTTTATTCAAATTTGCTGTTTGACAATTTACAATTCTATTTACTTTTCCTCTCATTTCTCTTTGTACTCTTATATCTTCAAATTTTAAAACGCTTCTATTAGCTCCTAATAAAGCAATTAATTTAGAAATATCTTCTCCATCTTTTAAATATATTGAATATTTTTTATCTATATCCAATTTTTTACTTTCTACATTCATTTTGTTTAAAATATCATATAAATATTCTAAATTATTTTTATTAGATAAATTAATCTCTAAGTGATAACTTTTTTCTGGATTATTAATTGATCCAGCACCTAAAAATGCACCTCTAATAATTGATTTCTTTTCATTATCATTTATATTAAATAAATTTTTAATTATCATTTCAGAGTTTTGAATATAAATCTCTTTTATATTATTTTTTATTTTATAAGTAATTATAAATGATTTTCCATCAAACTCAATGTCATAATTAATATTTAAATTTTTTAATAATTTGGAAAACCTATTAATATTATAATCACTTTCAGTAGCATATCTTATATTACTTTTTACTATAGTTGCATTCTTAGAAATTAAATATCCTATTAATTCATATTTAACTTCATTTTTTTTTGCTAGATTATTTATCTTGCTAAGTTCTTCTTTTAAATCTGATGAAAAAGACATCTTACCCTCCTTTACTATTTTAATTGCGTAACAATTATTCTATCCATTCCATATAAATCCTTTTTAGAATAAGTATTTTCATACTTTTCCTCATTTTCTATTAATTCTACTACATCAATCTTTTGGTCAAAACCTATTTCTAAACATAAATATCCTTGATATTTTAAAAATTCATAGCATTCGTTTACTATTCTTTTATAAAAATAAAGTCCATCTTTACCACCATTTAGTGCAATATATGGTTCTTTTTTTACCTCCATATCTAATTGTTCTATAACATTTTCTTTTATATATGGTGGGTTTGATACTATAATATCAAACTTTTCATTTTTTAAGTTTTCAAATAAATTAGAAGATATAAATGTTATTTGATTTTCTACTTCATTATTAATTGCATTCTTTTTAGCAATTTTTAATGCCTCATTACTTATATCAATAGCTACAATTTCGCTATTTGGAATATATTTTGCAAGTGATATAGCTATTGCTCCGCTTCCTGTACATAAGTCTAATATTTTTTTAGATTTAGTTCTCTTTGCTATTTCAATAACTTCTTCTACTAATATTTCTGTATCTGGTCTTGGTATTAATACATTTTCATTTACAAAAAAATTTAACTTCATAAACTCTTTTTGGTGAGTTATATGTTCTAATGGTGTTCCTTCTCTTAATTTTTTTATTCCTTCAAAATATTTATTTGATATACTTGTTGTTACTTCCTCCATATCATTAACTATTATATACTGTCTGGGCTTATTTAATATAAATTGTATTAGTAGTCTTGCTTTTAACTTTGGACTATCTATATTTGAATTCTTTAGTTCTATTGTACCTTTTTTTATTAATTCCATTATTGTCATATAGACCACCTTCTTTACTAAAAATTTTAACATTTATTTGCATTAGTTGCAATAGTTACTATTTAAAATAAAACATACAAAGTTACAGTATAAAAGTCTATCATCTTTGATGATGACTTTCTTAGAATATAAAAAACAACTCTAATTATTAAACTTTTAATCTAATAATTAGAGAATTTCTTAAAAATAAATATATTTATTTATCATCTGGCATTTTTTCTTCTGGTAATTGTCTTGGTGACATAGCTAATCTATTATGAGTTGGACATATTGGCATACCATTTTTTAAAGCATATTTATTATATACACTAATTTGTTCAGAATATTCTTTTAATGTTTCTTCTTTTGATATTGGATAACAAGTTATAATAGCGTTTATACATGTTTCGCTATTGCTTTTTCTATTTTTAGAATGTGCTAAAAATTCATTCATCTCTATACTTTTTTCATCATTATTATCTATATTGCCAGGTTTTTCCATTATTTGTCTTTTTATATCCATATATTCTAGTATTTCGTCATCTACTTGCATTCTTTCAAAAATCTTTTTTAAACTTTCTAGGTCTAATTTTTTTATTAAATATGAAAATTTTGCATTTAGATTATTACCATTTTTTATAGCTGTAAAAAAATACATATAATTTTGCATAACGTCTTGTAGTTCATTTTCATTTTTATGAGCATCTTTTATCTTCTTTAATTGTTCTTCTATATCTAAAATTATCCCTTTTTCTTTCTCAATTATATAACATTCTGTTACTCTATAAAGATTATAATTATCTGGCATTTTTTTACTATATACATTAAAAAAATAATCTTCAACAATTTTTTTCTTAGCGGTTGTACTTTTATCCAAATTTTCTTGAACGGTAGTATCTTTTATTTCTGCATAGCTTATTAATTTTGCTATTTCAGCTCCTTTTAAAAAGTCTGCTTTTTCACTTTCATCTAATGTGCTTAATATGTTATTTATTTGTTGTTCTCTTTCTTCTTCGCTTTGTATTACATTTGATTTTATTCTTTCTATAAAACTATTTTTTTCTTCTTGTGTTTTTGTATCTGTATTTATTTCACTTGTATTTTCATTATTATTTTTTTCTTGTGTTTCTTTTGTATCTGTATTTTGTATATTATCCCCTATATTATCCTCATTTTTTTCTTCTATATTTGTTGTCGCTGTTCCTACTGTTCTTTGTTGCCTGTCAAATATCTTCGTTACTGGTATTTCAACTATTCCATTATTTTTACAGCTTAATATAGCTTGTCCTTCTTGTGTTAATTCAAATGAAAAATCTTCTCCATCAGTAACATTTTGTAACAATAAATCATACGCACTATCATTAGTTTTATCATATTTATTATTTGTTAATTGTTCTTGTATTAAATCTCTTATAAATTTAGCTCTATCTGTAACTTTTCTCCCCTTCATAATACCAACTATTGCTTCTTGAGGAATTGATTCTATTTCATATTGTAATAAGAAAATTCTAACTGTATTTCCTTTTTCATCTTTTACTTCTTGTAAATTAATTTTAGGTTTATTTTTATTTTTTTTACTTAATATTTCTCCATTTTCTTCTTTTATTATTTCATCTTTGTATAAATCAACAGAATATTTTATTTTATCACTCATATTTTCCATAACTTTTCTCCTATGTTAGTATTTTATAATTAATTTATATCATAGTTTATCATTTGTTACAATACTTTTTTATTATTATTTCAACATTATTATACCACAATATCCTAAAAATATAGATAAAACAGAAATAATTAACTCAATTATTGAGTTAATTTCAGGAAACAATACAGGTATAGAACCTACAGTAAATCCTATAATTATTAAAATTGTTTTTGTATAATATTTTTCTAATAAATATTTTATTATTTTCATAAAAATTATGCTTCCCAAAACAAGTCCTATCCCCATTGGTATTAATACTGGTAAATATATATTTGATACTGACGTTAAATATAAAGAATATACTCCCAACAACATCAATATTATTGTATTACTTACTCCAGGGACAACTACTCCTATTGACATCAAAAATCCACATAATATTAAATATATATATCCGACGTTTTGAATATTTTGAATATTTATTTTATGTTCGAGTAATACCATTGATATTCCAATGACTAAAGCTATCAAAAAACAAGAAATATTAGCAATATTTAGTTTATCCTTTTTATTTATTTCTTTAAATAAAAGTATTACTCCTCCTAAAATTAATCCTATAAATACAGACTTTGTTTGCAATTGATATTTGTATAATAAAAATTTTAATAATTTACTAAATATTATTATTCCTACAACTGCTCCTAATACAATAGGGAATAAAAAAGTAAAATTTTTTCTTAAGTCTTTAAAAAAATTTAATAAACTATCTAATAATTTTTCATATATACCAAATATCACACAAAGTACTCCACTACTTATTCCTGGTAAAATACAACCTGCACCAATCAAAACACCTTTTCCAAAATCTATTATAAATTTCATTTTTCCTCCTTAAATAATACTATTTTATTATTTAAGGTAAAAAATATTCTTTCTATTTTAAAGTATCTTACAAGCTTTAACTTTTTTTATTCTATTTCCTTCTATTTTTTCAATTTTATAAATTACTTTATCTGTTTCTATAGTAATATTTTTTTCTTTATCATTTGGTATTCTATTTAATTCAAACAATAAATATCCTGAAATTGTATCATAATCCCCTTCAGGCAAATCTATCTCTAGTATTTTTTCTACTTCATATATTGATAGTTCTCCATCTAATATAAATGTATTATTATCTATTTTTTTATACTTTATTTCTTCTATATCATATTCATCATATATTTCTCCAACAATTTCTTCTAGTATATCTTCCATAGTTATAATTCCTGCTGTTCCTCCATATTCATCAACTACAATAGCAATTTGTTTTTTATTTTTCTTTAATTCTTTAAATGCATCATCTACATATATATTTTCTAATACATATATTGCTTCCCTTGCTATATTTTTTAACTTAGTATTCTTATTTTTAGAAGTTAATAACATATCTTTTATATAAACAATACCTTTTATATTGTCTATATTATCATCATAAATTGGTATTCTGCTATACCTTGTATCTTCGTTTAACATTTCTATTGCTTCACTTATTGTAATTTCCATATCCAAAGCATATACTTGTGTTCTTGGAATCATTATTTCAGATACAGTTCTATCATTAAATTCAAATATATTATTAATCATCTCTTTCTCAACTTTTTCTATTGTTCCTTTTTCTTCTCCCACATCTACCATCATTTTTATTTCTTCTTCACTTACATTTTCTTCTTCTTCTCCTGTTACTCCAAATAATCTTGATATAAAATCTGTTGAAAATGTTAATAATTTTACAAATGGTAGCGTAAATATTGAAATCGCTTTTATTATGCCAACTGTTGTGTATGATATCTTTTCGGAATACTTCATTGCAATTCTTTTAGGTACTAATTCTCCAAATACTAAAGTAAAGTATGACAATATTAAGGTTATTATAATTATAGAAATAGCTCTCCATCTTGCTATATTAATTATTGGAATTAAATTATATAGCTTTGGTGCTAATATATCTGCAAAAGTATCTGAAGCATAAGCACTTGATAAGAAACCTGCTAAAGTTATTCCTATTTGTATTGTTGCTAAAAATTTACTTGGATCTTTAAGCATTTTTTGTATTTTTCTTGCTTTTTTATTTCCTTCTTTTACTTGTAAATCTATTTTAACATCATTTAACGATATGAATGCAATTTCTGTTGAAGCGAAAAATGCATTCAACATTATTAAGATTATTAATATTATTATTTGCGAAGCCATAAATTCCCTCCATTTATATTATTTACGTTATTTAATTTATTATTTATTTTATATTATATCTTATCAAAGTTTTTATATCAAGCATTTTTAATTTTGTTTCATTTTTTATTATCAAATATCAATTTATGAAAAATATCAATTTAAATTTTTCATTTTAAAAATGAATTTTTATAGTCCATGCACTTTTAAAAATATTTTTCATATAATTTCTATATATAAAATTTTGGAGGTACTTTTATGTTAGAAGCACTTTGTAGTATGGGAATTATTGGATTTATACAATTTTTAAAATCTGCTGTTTTTGTTGTTCGGTTATATTTCTGGTAGTAATTTATTTCCTGAACCATTAACAAGTGAAGATGAAAAAATATATTTACAAGAAATGAAAAATGGGAATGAAGAAGCAAGAAATATCTTAATTGAAAGAAACTTAAGATTAGTCGCACATGTAGTTAAAAAATATTCAAATACAAAAGTTGAACAAGATGATTTAATTTCTATTGGTACAATAGGGCTAATTAAAGGTATAAATAGTTTTAATGTAGATAAGGGTTCTAAATTAAGTACGTATGTATCTAGATGTATTGATAATGAGATTTTAATGTATCTTCGTTCTACTAAAAAGCTTAATTCCGAAGTTTATCTAAATGAGCCTATTGGTAAAGATAAAGATGATAATATTGTAACTTTACAGGAAGTTTTAGAGAATGATGATAGAAGTATTGAAGATGAAGTTGATATAAAAATGAAAATTAAAAAACTATATAAAAAATTAAGTGAAGTTTTAAAAGATAGAGAAAAAACTATAATAGAATTACGTTTTGGTCTTGATGGGCATAAACCTAAAACTCAACACGAAATTGCTGAAATGATGGGAATTTCCCGTAGTTATGTATCAAGAATTGAAACAAAGGCTATTGGTAAGCTTTCAAAAGAATTTGAAAAATAAAATTTATATTACTATACATCAATAACGTTATATATTTTATCATAATTTTCTTATTTAAGCAAATTATAAAAAATATGATTTAGTAAGAATAATATACTTAAATTGAGATAAAATAATAAAAATAGTTTATAACGATTTTTTTAGCCTACTTTAAATATTTGAAAGTGAAATTTTTTTATGCTAAACTATAGTTAATCAAAAAGATAAATTAAATAAGTTATTAATTTACCCTGCATAGTGCGTGTAGACAGAATTTTTAGAACCTACAAGTGATAAGAGGGGCCAATCTCGGAATATGGCGTGCATGCTCACACATTTTTGTAGTGAGAAGCCCATGAGTATTTTGGTAGGCACCCACCTGTTTTTAGGAGCAGGTCCTTAAAAATTCAAGACATCTTACGGCTAAGGCGGGGGATTTTTTTGTTTTGATTTTTTATTTTACATTACTCACTACTTTTGTTATTACAATGCTACTAGTGTTATTCCACCATCTTTTAATTTCATACTTAATTCTTCCTTTCAATCTTTAGTAAATTTTAAAATATTAGTTTTATTCAATATTTTTTGTATATTCTATTGTAATATAATATTTTGTATTAAAATATTCTGATGCATTTGCTCTATATAATAATGTTTTATCATTTGCATTATAAAAAACAGCTAAATAATGGTTTGCCTGTAACTGTATCTGTGGAATTGTTGCATAAATATTACTAGTATCTTTTACCACTCCTTTAATATTTGTACATATATCTATATTTAATTCAGATAAGTCTAATAATTCTCCATTACTACTTGGAGTTATTCCTGTAAAACTCTTTTGATATAATGTCTTTCCATAAAATGTTCCTATAATATGTTCATTTTCATCTATTACTTTTTTATTATCATTTCTTGAAGTTCCTGTTAAAGCTTTCTCCATACTGTTTTGATACTCTTGTAATATTTCATTTTCTTCTTCTGATGTTTGTTGTGATTTTTCTTTTGCTAATTTTGCATTTTTTAATAATCCATTTCCTGTCAATTGTGCTATCGATATTCCTGCCAATATCAATAAAATAACTATTGTTATTACTTATGCTACTAA
>CANQTJ010000006.1 GCA_947626705.1 uncultured Clostridia bacterium
ATGGTGGACCTAAGGGAATGTTTATATATTGTACAGGAACATTAACTAATAATGGAACAATAAGTATGGCAGCAAGAGGAGCAAAAGCAACAGGACAAGATGTTTATTTATGGAAAAATGGAGATGAAAATTATGAGTATGTACCAGCTAATGGTGGTGCTCGGAGGTGCTGCGGCAAGAGCAGTAGGTGGCTGGTATGAAGGCTATGCTTCTGGTATATCAGGTACTGCTGGTACTAATAGAGGTACTGGAGGAGGAGGCTCAGGAACGGCTCATGGTAGAGGTGGTATAACTACTGGTTATGCAGGAAGTACAGGCACATCTTATTCAGGAGGAATAGGAGGTAATGGTATAGACGCTGATAGAAATTCACCATTAATATCATCTGGTGCTAACTATTCATCAGGAGGAACAGGAGGTTTACTTATTGTTTATTCTGATAGTATAAATGGAAATGGTATTTATATAGCTAATGGTTATAGTGGATATAGAAATGGAGAAAGTGCAGGTGGATCATCTGGTGGAGGTTCAATAAATATATTTTATGAAACTTCATGTGAAGAGGATATTATTACAAAAAATACAAAAGTTAGTGGTGGAGCTAGTATAAGTGTAGAAGCATATAACATTTCACATCACACACTTTACAGTGGAGCAGGAGGAAATGGAACTGCGAATATAAAACAAATTAATTTAAATAAAAATTGATGTTAGAATAGATATATAGACACAAAATTTTACTAATTGAAGAAAAGATGATATAATAATTGTAATAAAAAAATGAGAGGTGTCAAAATGAATCAAAAAGAAAGAAACATATTACAATTAGAAGAACAAATAAAAGATACAATTGAAAATGACATAGCAAAACAACAAACGCAAAATAGAAAAATAAAAATTAAAGACATAAAAATGGTAGGAAAAGTCATTTGGAAAGACAAAATTAATGGAAAACCAATCTCTAAAAATCTATATATAGTAGAAAAAGAAATAACAGATATAGGCGAAAATGGAAACAAAAACAGTAGAAAATCAATAAATTATTACTTAGATGATGAATGTATAGCAGCATCATTAGATATGGACAATTTGGTATATAGAGAAAATTTTAAAATTTCAGAACCAGAAAAAATAAAAGCAGTAGAAGAATTATTAAAAAACACAACAAGGGAAGAAATTGAAAACAATTCATTAAATAAATTACATAAAAAAGAATTAGCAGAAGTTTTATCAGCACAATTAGGCAAGGAAATTTCAGACAATGAAATTGAGGATATTTTAAGAGATTTAGATGAAACTGAAAATGAAGAATTGCCTGAAAAAGAAAAAGAAAAACAAAATAAAACCAAAGAAAAAAATCTTTTAAACAAAAAGGACACAGAACAAATAAAATCAAAACAAGTACAAAGAGTAGACTTAAATAAAGTAGTAGATGGAGATTATACTTTAGGGAAAAGATTAGATTTAGAAGAATACGATTATTTATATACTATATATTCAGAAGATGCTAAAGATATTAATTCAGGATTGCAAAGAAATAATACAACATACAGTTTGGTTGGGGTAAAAAAAGATGGACAAGCTAAGGTTTTAAATGATGAATTTGAGATAGACAAAAGTGTCGGAAATAGTGCAAATAGAATGCAAAGCAAAATAAGAGCAAATGGCACAGCTACAAGAGATAATAATGATTTATCAGTATATACACGAAAGTCTAATGGTGTTAGCATAGGTTGTGAAAACAACAGAGGAAGTGTAGATATGTTTCTATATCAAAAGACATTAGAGGAAAATGAAAATGTTGGAATTCAAATAGAAACTTCAAGAACACCTGTAATTAAATTAGAAACTAAAAAAATAATGAGTAAAAATAAGGGAATAAATCAAAAAGAAAAAGTCCAAGATGAAATAGAAGAACATACTAAACAAGGGTGTGCACCTGATGATATAAAAGATTTTGATGGAGATGAAAGAACATTTACTCATGAGCATATAGATATTAATTATTATGTTGAAGATATATTAAACTATGAAAATTCAGAAGGTGAGAAAAAAATTGAGCAATTATTTACTAAAAAAGAAGTTGAAGATAAATTATTAAGAGAATTAAAAGAAAATAATGAAAAAATGTCAATAGAACAAATTATTCAAAATGTAAAAGAAGAAATGAATCAAGACGCAGAAATATTTTTAAAAGAACATACATTACCATCATAAACTGTAACATTCTATAATTCGACAAAATATAATATAGTGAATAAATTTTTATTTGTACCTATGAAAGGAATGGTAGTGTATGAAAAAAGATGTAATAAATTTAAACCAATTACCATTAAATAATATTGGAACTATAAAAGATATAAATTGTGATGGAAATATAAAAAGAAGATTACTAGATATGGGATTAGTTAAAGGAACATATATAGTACCAGTACTAATAAGCCCATCAAAAGACCCTAGAGCATTTCAAGTTAGAGGAAGTATTATAGCAATTAGAAAAGAAGATGCACAAAATATAGAAATTGATATAAATAAAACAAGCTCTTTCACTTAATTAAAGGTATAGATTACTTTGTTATAACATAATTTTAAATTAGCCTAAGTGAAAAGGGCTTTTTTGAAATTTAGAAATATAGCTTTTAATTTTGGATATTTTTCATAAATCAATATTTTATAATAACAAAAATCAAAATTTAAAAGAAAATTGCTTCCTTGACAAATATTGCATTTAGAAGTAAAATAAATAAAGTAAAAAGGAGAGATTTATGCAAAATAATAATAAAAATATATTTGATAATTTGGTTTCAAGGACAAAAATATATTTAGTAATAATTTTTATTTTACTAATTGCGATATGTTGGCAAAATAAAGCATTTATAATACCATCTATTATATTATATATATTAGTAGTTGCATATACATATTTAGCTAATAATAAAAGAAAAAGCGAAATATCAGAAACACTACAAGATTTAACATTAACTGTAGATTCAGCAGCAAAAACTAGCTTAATAAATTCGCCTTTTCCATTAATAATAATAGAAACAGATGGAAATATAATATGGAAAAGTGTAAAATTTGCATCTGAATTTGAAGGAATAGATATCAATACATTAATTAATGATATAATATTTGACTTAAAAGAAGATATACAAAACAAAAAAGATAAAAAGGATAAATCAATATTTAGACAAATACAAGTAGATAATAAAACATACAAATTGATAGGTAAATTTGTACATTCAAAAAAATATAACAAAAATAATAAAGATGAGTATATGGCAATATTATATTTTATTGATGAAACAGAAAATATAAAATTACAAAGAGAATATAATGACTCAAAAACATGTGTCGGAATAATAATGATAGATAACTACGAAGAAAATATGCAAATGCTAGAAACCGAAGAAACAGCACAATATATAGCTGAAATAGATAGAGAAATTTTTGATTGGACAAATGAAACAAATGGTATTCTTATAAAATCAGATAGAGATAGATATATATATATTTTTGAACAAAGATATCTTGAAAAAATAAAAGAAGATAAATTTAGTATATTAGATAAAATTAAAGAGATAGATCCAAAACAAAAAGTACAATTTACTTTAAGTATAGCTATCTCAAATGAAGGAGAAGTAGACAAAGACAAATATAAGTCAGCTCAAACAGCAATGGATATTGTTTTAGGAAGAGGCGGAGATCAAGCTGTTATTAGACAAAATGATATATATAAATTCTATGGAGGAAGGGCACAAGAAGTTGAAAAAAGAACAAAGGTAAAAGCAAGAGTTGTGGCACACGCATTAGAAAATCTTATAAAAGAATCAAATAAGGTAATGATAATGGGACATAGCAATCCAGATATAGATGCAATGGGCTCAAGTATAGGAATATATAGATTAGCAAAAAGTTTAGAAAAAAATGCTTACATTATTACTAGTGATAATCCAACTTTACAAAATTTTAGACAAAGTTTATTAGAAGAACCAGAATATGAGGATATATTAATAAGTAAAGAAGTTGCAGAAGAAAATATTGATGAAGATACATTATTAGTAGTAGTTGATACACACAAAATAAATTATGTAGAATCAGAAGAAGTATTAAAGAAAACTAAAAAAATAGTTATTATAGATCACCATAGAAGAAGTGCAGATTATATTGAAAATGCTACATTAACATTTCAAGAAGTATATGCATCATCAGCAGCAGAACTTGTAACAGAATTATTACAGTATGCCGAAACGAATGTAGAGCTAAAGAAAATAGAAGCAGAAAGTTTATACGCAGGAATAATGATGGATACAAAAAGCTTTACATTTAAAACAGGTGTAAGGACATTCGAAGCGGCAGCATATCTACGTAAATGTGGAGTAGATATTATAAGAGTAAAAAAATGGTTTCAAAGTGATTTAGAATCTTTTAATAAAATAGCAGAAATAGTTAAAAATTGTGAAATAATAAATGATTCTATTGCTATAGCTATAAATAATCAAGAAAAAACAAAAGATGTTAGTTTATTATGTGCTAAAGCAGCAGATGAATTACTTACAATTAGTGATGTAACAGCATCATTTGTTTTAGGAAATACTGGTGAAAAGATATGTATTAGTGGACGTTCCATTGGAGATATAAATGTTCAAGTAATTTTAGAAAAATTAGGTGGCGGAGGACACATAACTCTAGCTGGAGCTCAAGTAGAAGGAATGACTATAGAAGAAGTAAAACAAGAATTGATTATAAGAATAAATGAGTATTTTACTGAAATAGAAAATTAGCTTACAGTTGTAAGCTAATAAGAATTAATTTAAAATAGACTGATTAAAATAAAAAATAATTAACCTATTAAATTTATTATATTAAGGAGATTATTAATGGAAGAAACTTATAACATTGCTTCTTTAATGGAATTAGCACGAATTGAAAGTTATAATAAATTTACAAAAGAAAAATTAGATGGAAGTACTAAAGAAAAGGACTTTATAAGTATACTAAACAATTATTTTCAAAAGATAATAAATTATAAGTTAGGTGATGGTACTTCAATAAAAGATAAAGTTACAATATTAAGTAGAAGTATCGTAGAACATATAACAGGAGATTACCAAATTGGTATAGCTGAAAGCACTTTTGAGGAATTAAATGAAAATACTGAAATTTTTTCAAATATTATTGCATATTCAAATTCTGATAAATTAAAAAACATATTAAAACAAAACCAAGAAAAAGATTTAGCAAATGTATTAGTTGATGGAGCAATAGATTTAGACTTTGTTCAATATTCTGAAAATAAAGTTATAAAAGAACAAGCAAAAAAGAATTTGAATAGCTCAAAAGAAAATGTAAAGAAATTTTTTGAAGAAGCTATTTATAATATATTACACATAAATGAAAAAGTTGCAAATGTAATTGCACATTTAACAGGAATGGATAATAACGAAAAAGAGCAATCAAATAAAAAAACGATGTTAAAATTTATGGGTGGAATAGGATATGAATTATTAAGTGGAACTTTAATTGATAAAAGACATTTTACACCAGTACAAAATTCAGAAAGTATGATTAATAAAATTAGAGAAGAAGGAATATTACATTTTTCTTCACCAACAGCAGTAGAAAAAATAATAAAAAGCGGTAAAGTAAAAAAATCTAATTTCTTAGATTCAGATTTAACTGCAAGAAAAAGTTTTTTCTTTGGAGGAGTACCAACATTTGACGATTTACTTATAAATATTCCAGCGTATGATGTTATGACTGCAGTAAGAATAAGACCAACAGAAGAACAAATGAAAGAATTAAAATATAGGGCAATAAATGATAGAGCAGTTGTAAAAGACGGAGATTTTAATTTTGAAAGTAATCAAGCAGAAATTGCTTACTTTGGACTTATGTATGATAAAGAAAAAAATAGTATCTATCTTGGAGAACTAAATAAAGAACAAGCAGAAAATTTTGAAGTAAGTAAAGAAGTTAAAAATTTATATCATTACAATATTGGCAAAAATAGCATAATGAGTAATGTAAAAATGAATTTATTGGGATTTTGTGCAGAATATAGACATCATCAAAAGTTACTAGCACTTAAAAATAAAATGAAAGAAAAGGGTATAAAAAGTTATAGTGAATTAGATGATAAGACTTTAGTAGAATTAAGCGATATAAGAGAAGCATATATAAGTACTAAAGATAGAAGTGTTGAAAGAAAAAATATTTTTGAAAAAATAAAACAAAAAATAGAACAAACTAAAAATAAATCAAAAAGTGAAAAAACAGAAGAAAAAGAGGATGAAAGCTATGGAAAAGATATATACTGAGAGATGCTTATATAAAGACACATATACTATAATAAGCATGATGGATAACAATTTGAGATGTAAAATTAATCCTAAGTTTATTAAGTTTTTAGAAGAAAATCAAGATAATACATATCATTCATATATAAATCCTAAAAAACCTTTAAAAGAACAAGAGATAAGAGATGATATAAAACTAATGCTTTCTATTATTTATATAAATTATTTATGCGATTCAGAAGAAAGAGAAATGATACTTAAAGAAGAAAAACAAAATATAGAAAAATATAATAAAAGTTTATATGATAATATGTTTAAGAAAAAGCAAGTAAATAATTCAGAAACAGAAAATTATGATAATCAATTAATCGTAATACAAAAAGAAAGCATAATACATAAGATAATTAATAAAATAAAAAAATTATTAAAAATGAACTAGCTTTTGCTAGTTCTATATTATTATAGGAAAGTTCTCCGAAATAAAAAAGTGGTACAAACGAAAAAATTGCAGCGATAAATTTGAAAATTTGAGACCAGATATGGTATAATAAATATTATTATAGGAGGAACAATGGAATATAATATTAATATTAGAGAAGAATCATTTGGAGGAACTTTATTAAATCTTGAAAATGGGAAACGTTCATATATAAATAGTCAAGAATTAAAAGAAATATTAGAAAAACATAGGTTACCAAGAGATTTAAGAAGTGAAAATACTAATAAAAAGAATAATATAAAATTTACTTCTTTAGATGTAAAAAATCTAAAAAATTTTAGTTTCGCAGATATAGCTTTTATTGAAGTTACTAGAGCGTGTAATTTAAGATGTAAACATTGTCTTAATAATTCTGGAGAGATAATTAATAATCAACTAACTACAGAAGAAATATTTAGCTTAATTAAAAAATTATCAATGGCAGGTGTTCAAGAAATAAGATTTACAGGGGGAGAACCATTAGTACATAAGGACATATATAGAATGGTTGAATTAGCAACAGATTTAGGAATATATACTTCTATAGGAACGAATGGAACACTTATAGATGAAGAAGTAGCAAAAAAATTAAAATATGTAGGTTTAAAGAAAGCTGTTGTAAGTATAGATGGAACAAGAAAAAAACATGATGAAGTTAGAGGAAAAGGCAATTATGATAAAACAATTTTAAGTATCAAATATTTACAGGAGCAAGGAATAAAAATTAAAATTAATTCTGTAATAATGCGTTCAAATATGGAAGATGTAATTATACTTGCAAAAGAATTAAATAAAATGAAAATAGATTTATTTATTAGGAGATTTATTGAATCAGGAAGAGGAGAAAGACTAGAGAATAATATGCTTTCAAAGCAAGATTATGATTATGTGAGAAAAAAATTAGATTATGAATTAAAAAGTGAACCATATATTAGGGGACATTATATAAGATTAAATGATGAGTCAAGTAATAATAGAATAAAATTACCTTTTAAAATAAGAAATGGATGTAAAGCTGGTCAAAGAGCTATAGTAATTACTCCAAATGGAAATATTCATTTTTGCGGTTTTTTAGCAGCACAAAATTTTCCATCAATAGATAATATAAGAAATATAGATAATTGGAATAAATTTTGGAATGATTTACAAGAACAAGATAAACTAGAAATCTTAGAAAAAAAATTAGCTAGATATAACAGTTTGCCAAATATTCAACCAACAAATTGTTTAGCATATGTGCAAAGAATGATTAATATAGAAAATAATAAAATAAAGGAAGTAAAAAATGGAAAAATTTAAAATTATTGCATCGAAATCAAATATTTATACTGAACAAGTAAAAAAGTTAAAAAAAGAATCGAAATTACAAACAGAAGTGATATATATAGAAGATTTAGTTGATAGTGACAGTACTTTTTCAAATTTTGAAAATAGTATTATTTATTTTTTATGTTGTAACAGTCCATTAGTGCCAACAGCAATACAAAAATTAGAAAGCTATAACTGTTATATAATTAATAAACAGTATTTAATTAAAAATTACCTAAAATTAGATGTTCAGAGATTGTTAAATAAAAATAATATAAGTGTACCGAAAATATATATTATAGAAAATATTGAAAATATAAACTTTCCAATATTTTGTAAAGAAAATAGACATGAAGGTATAATAATTCAAGTATATAATAAGATAACTCTAAAAAGATTTTTTGAGAAATTTAATATAACAAAGTTTTATTTAGAAGAATCTGTAGCCAATAACAATATGAAGGAAAAAGAATTTAAAGTATATTTTGTTGAAAAAAAAATATTCTTAAAAAATATAACTAACTATAATAAAAATTTAGAAGAAATATGCAAAAAAGTATCAGTAGCACTTGATAATTTAGAAGTTTTTTCTGTTGATATAATTCAAAACACTAATGGAGAATATTTTATTATTGATGTAAACCCATCTGCGGGATTTTATCTATCAGATGATGGAAGAAGATATTTTTTAGATAGATTAACAAAAATATAAGTGAGGTAGAAATGGAAGTTATAGTTTTAGGTACAGGACATGGAACAGCAACAGAATGCTATAATACATGTTTTACAATAAAAAATAAAGATGAATATTTTTTAATAGATTCTGGTGGAGGAAATGGCATACTAAAACAATTAAAAGAGGCCAATATAGAACTAGAAAAAATTAGAAATATATTTATATCACATATTCATATGGATCATATACTAGGATGTATTTGGATTATAAGAGTATTAAGTAAAAAATACTATAAATGCTTATATTCTAAGCCAATATATATATATGGGAATGATATTGTGATAAAAACAATAAGAGAATTATGTGAATTATTAATACCTAAAGATTTTCTTGGGCTAATAGATAATAAAATAAATTTGATAGAAATAAAAGATAAAGAAGAAACCAAAATATTAAATAAAAAAGTTAAATTTTTTGATATTAATGCAAAAAAGGTAAAACAATTTGGATTTTCAATATTAATAGATAAAAATAAAACATTTACGTTTATAGGTGATGAGGTATGTTCAAATTTAACTGAAAAATATGTAAAAAACAGTAATTGGTTATTCGCAGATGCATATATGGCGGGAGAAGAGGCAGAAAGATATAATCCTATTAAAAAACATAATCATAGTAGCGTTAAATATGTAGCTCAATTATGCGAAAGATTAAATGTAAAAAATGTAATATTGTCACATACAATTGATTATGATTTAAAAAATAGAAAAAAAGTGTTTATAGAAGATGCAAATAAATATTATAGTGGAAAAGTATTTGTTCCTGATGATTTAGAAAAAATAGAATTAATATAAATTATAGAAAGGATTATAAAATGGAAATTATAGATTTATATAATGGAAAAAGAGAAAAATTAAATAAAACATGTTTAAGAACAGAAGAACCAGAAGATGGAGAATATAAATTGTCAGTACATATATGGTTCTTGAATAGCAACGGAGAATTATTGATACAAAAAAGAAATGAAAACTTAAAAAGAAATCCAGGAAAATGGGCATTTACAGGAGGAGCTGTGGATAGCAAAGAAACTTCTATGGATGGAGCAATCAGAGAAGCCAAAGAAGAATTGGGAATTGATATTAATACAAATAAAATAGAGTTACTATTATCATTTAAGAGGGAACGTGGATTTGTTGATGTGTGGTTAGTAAAAGATGATTTTGACATAAGTGATTTAACACTACAAAAAAGCGAAGTTTCAGAAATTAAATGGATATCAATTAAAGAACTAAAGCATTTAATCGATAGTGAACAATTTGTAAAATCAGTAGAGTTATATTATGATTTGTTTATAAAATTATTAGAAAAATGTCATAATGTAGAAATTAAATAATCTTGGAGGGATTTATTAATGAGAGAGCATATAAAAGTAGAAGTAGCAATGGAAATTTTGTCAATGTGCATGGCAAATGCTATTTCAAATAATGATAATGCAATGATTAATAAAATATTAAAATTAGAACAAAGAATATATCAAGAAAATATTGAAGATATAGATGAAATTATAAAAAATTATGGTGAGAAAGTAAAAAATTTGTTGGAGGAAAATGATGAATAAATATGAAATTGAACAAATAAAACAATATTATTCAGTAACCAATGACGAATTTGAAGAGATGTATTTACAGGCAAAGAAAATCACATTTGCTAACTATATACCAACGAATAATAAGCCAATAGCGATTTTTACAGGGGGACAACCTGGAGCTGGAAAAAGTGGAATAATTTTAAAAACAAAAAAAGAATTTTTTAAAAAGAATTGTGATTTAATAGTTTTTGATTTAGATATGTATAGAGGATTGCACAAGAAGTCATTTGAAATAGCGCAAAGATATCCAAATTTATATTCTGAAATAACAGGAAAGTCTGCAGGAAAAATAATGGAAAGATTATCAGAAGAAGCAATAAAAAATGGTTATAATTTTATTCTTGAGGGAACTATGGGAAAATCGGTGTATACATTAGATTTATTGCAAAAATATAAAGCGGATTATGATATAGTTGCTCGATTATTGGCTGTTTCAAGAATAGAATCATTACTATCTATATTTGAAAGATATATAGAAATGAAAAAGTCTATGGGGATAGGAAGAATAACAACAATAGAAAGTCATGATAACAAGTATAATAATTTTCCTAATATTGCAGGAACTTTAGAAACAAGAGGAGTAGAAGTTGAAGTTTATGAACGTTCAGAAGATATAGGAAATCCTAAAATGACTTATAAAACATCTGGCAAAAATAGTATATATAATTCGGTAGGAGAAGCTTTAATAAAAGGAAGAAATAATAGTAACAGAATATGCATAAAAAATGTAATGCAAAGATTTGAAATGATAAAAAAAGATTTACAAAAGTTTGGAGAAGAAGATAAATATAGTAATCAAATTGAAACATTAGCAAAAATTATTGAACAGGAAATTAAAGAAAGCAAAGAAGAAGAAAGAGAATAAAATTTAATCTCTTTCTTCTTCTGCGGATTTTTGACATAAAAGTTTATTCCTAATTAATATTTCATTAGCATATTTTTGATATACAGAAGGATTCATTTTTTTATTTTCTAGCATTTTAACAAGTTCTATTCTAGGAAATATTATACTTTGACCATTATAAAATGGTTCTTCTGCTCTAATTATCATTTTTTGAATATTTAAATATGTTTCCATTGATATTATATCACTATATTTTAATGCAATAGCGATAGATTTTATACGTTTTACTTTAATGTCATCAACATGGATTTGTTTATTTTTTTCTTCAGAAGATGGATGAAATATTTGTTCTGCTGATATTAAGCGCTCATTAGGTAATAGAAAAGAAGAATATTCTTCAAAAACATGATTCCTAAAAAATGCTTGCAAATTATCTATTGAAAAATGTAATCCTTTCTCAAAGTCCACTAAATATATAGTTTTATCATTTATAATAATATTTCTGGGAGCAAAATCTTGCCAATAAAAATTATGTTTCAAAATAAACTTCATTAATGATTGCAAAAAAGGAATAGCACTTTGTCTACTATCTGGATCTCGTAACAGCAATTCTAAATTTTTACCCGAACAATAAGACATAGATAAGGTATTTGTATTATCATCCCACGAATATATATCAGGAACATGAATAGTATAATAAGAATTTTCAATCATAACATTCTTATCTTTTAAAAATTTTTTTGCTTTAACTAAATTATTTTTTTCTTGGATAGAAGTTTTTTTATGTACAATTTTTTTATTATTAACAGTTTCGTATTCAATTCTTTTCGAATCTAGTGAAATTATTTGCAAAGAATCTTGCATAAATTAAAAACTCCTTCCTTTAAAGTATTTATATTTTAAATTATAACATTTTATGGCAATGAAATCAACTCTAATAATTTTTTTCATGTCTTTATCCTGATTTCAATATCATATTACTTGAAAAAAACTCAAAAATAGTATAAAATATACAAGATTAAGAAAGGTAGTGATTTTAATGAAAGTAATATTAAAAGCAGATATAAAAGGAGTAGGAAAAAAAGACGAAATCATAAACGCATCAGATGGATATGCAAGAAACTTTTTATTTCCTAAAAACTTAGCAGTAGAAGCAAATGCAGAAAATATGAGCAAACTAAAAGCAAAACAAGACTCAAATGCTTATAAAAAATCACAAGAAAAAGAAGAAGCAGAAAAGATTGCAGAAAAATTATCTAAAATATTACTTAAAATAAAAGTAAAATCAGGTACAAATGGAAAAATTTTTGGTGGTGTATCTTCAAAAGAAATTGCTGAAAATTTAGATAAACAATATCAAATAAAAGTTGACAAAAAAAAGATTGAGCTAAAAGATACTATAAAAACATTAGGAACATTTACAGTAGAAATAAAATTATTTGAAGGTGTAATTGGAAAATTAAAAATAGATGTAATATCAGAATAAGTTGATATTATATAGAAGTTTAAGTAAATTACAAAACATTGCAATAATCAATAAGTTGGAGGAAGATATGGAAGTAGGAAAAATACCACCACACGATATAGAAGCCGAACAAGCTGTAATTGGAAGTATGCTTACAGATAAAGAAGCAGTTGCTAGTAGCATAGAATCTTTAAAAGATATAGATTTTTATAGAGAAGATAATAAAATTATATATTCAGCAATGTTAAATTTATATAATAGAGCAGAACCAATAGATTTAATAACAGTAAAATCAGAATTAGAATCTATGGGAAAGTTTGAGCAAATTGGAGGGTTTGAATATTTAGCAGAATTACCAAATAAAGTTCCAACTACTGCAAATGCTACAAAATATATAAAAATTGTAGAAGAAAAGTCTATATTAAGAAACTTAATAAAAACTGCCAATGAAATAATAGAATTAGGATATGATCCAACAGAAGAAGTTGAAGATATTATGGAGGGGGCAGAAAAGAAAATATTTAATTTAATGCAAGATAAAAATCAAAAAGGTTATGTACCAATAAAAGATATATTAGTAGAAAGTTTTACGAAGTTAGAAGAATTATATAATAGAAAACAGCACATAACAGGAGTTCCAACAGGATTTGCAGACTTAGATTACAGAACAGCTGGATTACATGGTTCAGAATTAATATTAATAGCAGCAAGACCGGCAATGGGAAAATCAGCATTTGCTTTAAATATTGCAACAAATGCAGCACTAAGAGGAAACACTCCAGTAGCGATATTTAGTTTAGAAATGTCAAAAGAACAAATGGTTAATAGAATTTTATGCAGTGAAGCAATGGTTGATAGCAATAAAGTAAGAACTGGTAAATTAGAAGATGAAGATTGGGGAAAACTTGCTGAAGCAATTGGACCACTTTCAGAAACAGGCATATATATAGATGATACACCAGGAATATCTATTATGGAAATTAGAGCAAAATGTAGAAAGCTTAAATTAGAAAAAAATATAGGTCTTGTTGTAATTGATTATTTACAATTAGTTCAAGGAAGTAACAAAAGAAATGGAAGTCGTGAACAAGAAATATCAGAAATAAGTAGGTCATTAAAAATTTTAGCAAAAGAGCTAAATGTACCAGTAATTGCATTATCACAGTTATCAAGAGCGGTAGAACAAAGACCTGACCATAGACCTATGTTATCAGATTTACGTGAATCTGGAGCAATAGAACAAGATTCTGATATTGTTATGTTTTTATATAGAGATGACTATTACAATGAAGATAGTGAAAAGAAAAACATAGCTGAGGTAATTATAGCAAAACATAGAGGTGGTTCAACTGGAACTGTAGACCTTGGATGGCTTGGAAGTTATACAAAATTTGTTAATCTTGAAAAAAGATTTGATGATTAATTAATATAAGGAGAAAAAATTATATGCATAAAAATTATCAATCAAACCAAAGTCTTTTAATAAAAGTATTAAATACAATAAAAAAATTTAATTTAATACAAGACGGAGATAAGCTTGTTTTAGGAGTATCAGGAGGGCCTGATTCTATTTGTATGCTAAATATTTTAAATAATATAAGAAATGACAAAAAACTACAAATAGATTTTGATATAATAGTTGCACATATAAATCATATGATTAGAGAAGAAGCAAAAGAAGATGAAGAATTTGTAAAAAATTTTTGCAAAAAAAATAACATATCATTTTATTCAAAAAGTATAGATGTTAAAAAAATTGCTAATAATAATAAAATAGGAACTGAAGAAGCAGGTAGAAATGTTAGATATGATTTTTTTGATGAAATCTTAAAAAAAACAAATTCAAATAAAATAGCTATTGCACATAATAAAAATGATAAGATAGAAACTATAATAATGAATGTCCTAAGAGGTAGCGGAATAGCAGGTTTGAGAGGTATTGAACCAATAAAAAATAATAAATATATACGCCCTCTTATTGAATGTGATAGAAACGAAATTGAAAAATATTGTGAAGAAAATAATATTGAAGCTAGAATAGACAAAACTAATTTTGAAAATATATATACTAGAAATAAAATAAGAAATATAGTAATTCCATATATAAAGAAAGAATTTAATCCTAATATAATTGAAACAATAGATAGATTATCAGAACTAATAAAAGAAAATGATGATTATTTAGAAAATTTGGTAAAAAACAAATATAAAGAATTAATTATTGAAGAAAAACAAAAAGAATTTATTATGGATTTAAAGAAATTTAATAAAGAAGAAAAGGTTATAAAATCTAGAATTTTGCTATATACTATATCAAGACTTATGGGAACAACAAAAGGCATAGAAAAAATACATATAGAAGATATTATAAAGTTATGCGAAAACAATATAGGTAATAAATATTTAACTCCAAATAAAAATATTAAGATTTTATTAAAAAATCATAAAATATATTTTATAAAGCAAAATTAAGTATCCGTAACAATTATAGAAACAAGGATTTTTTGTAATGAAAAAGTAATAAAAAAAATATTGAAAAAACAAAGTATATATGTTATATAACTGACTAACAACTAATAGAGAATAAAAGGGAACAGTTCACAACAAATGAAAATTAATATATAAACATTATAAACAAAAATATAAGTTGCGAATTGTAACAAAGCAGAGAATAGGAGGAATTAATTTGAAAAACGGAATTAAAACATTAGCAATGTGGTTAATAATAGGGGTAATATTTATTGTATTATTGTCATCTATAATGACAAATACAAATACAAAATTAAAATATTCAGAATTAATTGCTAAAATAAATGAGGGAAAAGTTGAATCAATAGTTATAGATGCAGATGGTAATTCAGCAACTGTTGAGCTTACTGACGATAAAATAGATAAACAAGTAAATATTCCTAATATGGAAAGTTTTATGAATTATACTGAAGAATTTATAAAAAATGGAGCATTTACATTAGAAGAAAGCTCAGAATCAGTATTTTCAATAATTATAAGCTTACTAACACCATTTGGAATTTTAATAATTTTCTTTATATTCTGGTTTTTTATGATGGGAGGAACAGCAAATAGCCAAAATGGAGGAAAAACAATCTCATTTGGAAAAAGCAAAGCCAGAATAATGACACCAGCAGATAGAAATAAAATTACATTTGAAGATGTAGCAGGTGTAGATGAAGAAAAAGAAGAATTACAAGAAATAGTTGAATTTTTAAAGAATCCAAAAAAATTTACAGATATGGGAGCAAGAATACCTAAGGGAGTTTTATTAGTAGGGCAACCTGGTACAGGAAAAACACTTTTAGCAAAAGCAGTTGCAGGAGAAGCAGGTGTACCATTCTTTATTATTAGTGGTTCAGATTTTGTTGAAATGTTTGTAGGTGTAGGAGCATCAAGAGTTAGAGATTTATTTGAACAAGCTAAGAAAAATGCACCATGTATAATATTTATAGATGAAATTGATGCAGTAGGACGTCAAAGAGGAGCAGGACTTGGAGGAGGACATGATGAAAGAGAACAAACATTAAACCAATTATTGGTTGAAATGGACGGTTTCTCAGACAACGAAGGTGTTATAGTACTAGCAGCAACAAATAGACCAGATGTTTTAGATAAAGCTTTATTAAGAGCTGGAAGATTTGATAGGCAAATAGTTGTAGGAGCACCAGATGTTAAAGCAAGAGAACAAATATTAGAAGTTCATAGTAGAAAGAAAAGATTATCAGAAGATGTAGACTTAAAAGTTATTGCTAAAAATACTTCTGGATTTGCAGGAGCAGACTTAGAAAATGTATTAAATGAAGCAGCATTATTAGCAGCAAGAAGAAACTTAAATGAAATAGGAATGAAAGAAATAGAAGATGCAATGGTTAAAGTAACTATGGGACCTGAAAAGAAAACAAGAGTTAGAAGCGAAAAAGAAAACAGATTAGTCGCATATCATGAAGCAGGTCATGCAGTTGTAAGTCACTATTTAGAAACACAAGACCCTGTACATCAAATATCAATTGTACCAAGAGGAATGGCAGGAGGCTACACTATGTATAGACCAACAGAAGACAAATCATTTATGTCAAAAACAGAAATGGAAGAAAATATAGTATCACTTTTAGGTGGTAGAGTTGCAGAAGCTTTAATATTAAATGACATTTCAACAGGTGCAAGTAATGATATAGAAAGAGCTACAAAAATAGCTAGAAGTATGGTTACAAAATATGGTATGAGTGAAAGAATTGGAGCATTAATGTTAGGGCAAAATCAAGAAGAAGTATTTTTAGGTAGAGATTTTGCACAAGCAAAAGAATATTCAGAAGAAACAGCTGCTGTTATAGATGAAGAAACTAAATCAATTGTTGACAAAGGATATAATAGAGCTAAACAAATTCTTACTGAACATATTGAAAAATTACATGCAGTTGCAGGAATTTTATTAGAAAAAGAAAAAATTGAAGCAGATGAATTTGAAAAAATATTTGCTGAATAAAATATAAAATAAACCCTAGATTAAAATTCTAGGGTGTTTTAAATTATTGCAAAAAATTGCTTGAAATATAATATTTAACCTTTTTATTTAATTAACATATTAGCTGTGAATTGTAACAATATAGTAATATATGCAAACAAAATTTTGCAAAAACTATTGACTTTTTATAATAATATAATATATAATTGCAAAAGAATAAAAAACAAATTTAAGAAAGTAGGTAAAAATGAAAGAACAATTTTTAGAACTATTAAAACAAGTAAAAAGAGAAGGAATAGATGAATTAATAGATTTTATAGAAAAGACAGATTTTTTTAAAGCACCAGCAAGTACAAGATTTCATGGAAATTATGAAGGTGGATTAGTAGAACATAGCATTAAGGTATATGAAATACTAAAACATAAAGTAGAAACAAACATAGAACCAATGGAAGTAAATCCAGAAACATTAATAATAGTACCATTATTACATGATATATGCAAAGCAAACTTTTATAAAATTGATTATAGAAACGCAAAAAATTCATTAGGAGTATGGGAAAAAGTTCCATACTATACAATAGATGATACCATACCTTATGGGCATGGAGAAAAGTCAGTAATGATGATAACAGAGTACATAAAACTAACACCTGAAGAAAAATATGCAATACGTTGGCACATGGGATATACAGAACCAAAAGAATTATATAATACAATAGGAGCAGCATATAAAAAATATCCATTAGCATTATTAATGCACGAAGCAGATTTGGAAGCAACATCTTTTTATGATATATAATAAAGAGCTAGTAAAAAATATATTATAAATCTTATTAAATTACATATTTGTAATATGCAATCAACTATTAATATAAAAGGAGGCAGTTATGTTAGCATATATAAAAGGAATATTAGATATGAAAATGACAGGATATGTAGTAATTGATGTAGGTGGTCTTGGATATAAAGTATTTATGTCAGATTCAGGAATAGAAAATTTAGGAAATATAGGAGATACAGTAAAAGTACATACTTATTATAAAGTAAGAGAAGATGATATAAGCATATTTGGATTTAATACATTAGAAGAATTAAGAATGTTTGAATTGTTAATATCAGTAAGTGGAGTAGGTGCAAAAACAGCTTTAGCAATGCTTGCAGTTTGTGAACCTACAGATTTTGCATTAGCAATTATTTCAGAAGATGTAAATACATTAACACAGATTCCTGGAATAGGTGCGAAATCTGCTCAAAGAATAATATTAGAATTAAAAGACAAAATTAAAAAAGAGCAACAAATACAAGAGTTAACAAATGCTACTAAAGATGTAAAAACAAAAGTAGAATTAGCAATAGAAAATAATCAAAAAATAGATGAAGCAATCGCAGCACTTCAAGTTCTAGGTTATAATAAAAAAGAAATAGAAAAAGCATTAGAAAAATTAGATAAAAAAGAATTATCAACAGAAGAAATAATTAGAAAAGGATTATCTATTTTAGGAAAATAAAAAGGAGCATATAATGAATAATAATGAGCCATTAGCTTATAGAATTAGACCTAAAAGTTTAGAAGAATATGTTGGACAAGAACATATATTAGGAAAAGACAAAATATTATATAGAACGATAAAAGCAGATAGATTATCAAGTATAATATTATTCGGACCTCCAGGATGCGGAAAAACTTCACTTGCAAAAGTAATAAGTGAAACTACTAAATATAAATTTTATAAAATAAATGCAGTAACAGCTGGAGTTTCAGATATAAAGAAAGTAATTGAAGAAACAAAGAATTTTATGATAAATCCAATGGGAAAAAGTATATTATTTATAGACGAAATTCATAGATTTAATAAATTACAACAAGATGCACTATTACCGTGTGTAGAAAATGGACTAATAATATTAATTGGAGCAACTACAGAGAATCCATATTTTGAAGTTAATAAAGCTTTAATATCAAGGTCAATGGTAATAAAATTAGAACCATTAACAGAAGAAAATATTTATACTATATTAAAAAATGCAATTATAAAAAAAGAAGGTCTTGGAGAATATAATATAAAAATAGAAGATGAAACTTTAAGAAAATTAGCAATTATATCAAATGGAGATGTAAGGACAGCATTAAATAGTTTAGAAATTGCAGTGCTTACAACTAATATGGAAAGTGATGGTTACATTCATATAACAAATGATATAATAAAAAATTGTATACAAACAAGAAAGACAGTATTTGACAAAAATGGAGATACACATTATGACAATATAAGTGCATTTATAAAGTCTATGAGAGGTTCTGATGCAGACGCAACAGTATTTTATTTAGCAAGAGCTTTAAGTGGAGGAGAAGATCCATTATTTTTAGCTAGAAGAATAGTACTATGTGCCTCAGAAGATGTCGGAATGGCAAATCCCAATGCATTAGTAGTAGCAAATTCAGCAATGCAAGCAGTAAATATGATAGGAATGCCAGAAGCACAAATAATACTTTCAGAAGCAGCAATATATGTAGCTACTTCAAAAAAATCAAATGCAAGTTATTTAGCAATAAATAAAGCAATAGATGATGTAAAAGACAAAGATACAGGAACAATACCAATGCATATAAGAAACGCTCCAATACAGCAAATGAGAGAATTAGGTTATAATGAAGGGTATTTATATCCACATGACTTTCCAGGACATTGGGTAGAACAACAATATTTACCTGATAAGATGTTAGGAACAAAATATTATATAAAAGATGAAAATATTGATTAAAAATTAAAAAAATGGAAAACCTACTATAATAGTAGGTTTTTTTAAAATTATAATATAAAACTTAAAAAATGAAATGGAGTTTTTATGCTAAAAAAATTAAAAAAGTATACAAAACAAATAATTATAGGACTTTTAGCAGGACTTGTAAGTGGATTTTTTTCAACAGGAGGAGGATTAATATTAGTTCCTGCATTTATGTATTTACTTAATATAGAGTCACAAAAAGCAAGAGGAACATCAGTATTTTGCATATTACCTATGGTAATAACAAGTAGCTTTTTCTATTATAAAGGAGATTTTATAAATTGGAAAATTGCAATATTATGTGGTATAGGAGGAGCAATTGGTGGATATATTGGTGCAAAATTATTAAAGATATTACCAGATAAATATTTAAAAATTGCCTTTACGATATTTTTAATTTATGTATCACTAAAAATGATACTTAAATAAATGAATAATATTCATATAATAAAAAGAGCTTTTTGTAAAAAAAATAAAAAATAAATGAAAAATGTCGTAGTATAAAAAAGTATGCTAAGAAAGAGGGATATAATGGAAAAAATACTATTAGAAAAAAATAAATGGAAAAATAAAAATGAACAATATTTATTTGAATTACAAAAATTTTTAGATTTAGCTGATAATATAGAAAATAAAGATTTAAAAAAATTAGTAATAAATCAAATGTTAAAATGTGATAAATGTTTAACAAACATTGCTGAAAACATATTTAAAAACTTAGAAAATAAAACAACATTTTTGGAGGATAAATGAAAGAAATAATTATAGGGCTTATTTCTGGAATTGTTAGTGGAACTGGAATGGGTGGAGGAACAATATTAATATTTTTATTAACTTTTGTAAATGGACTAGAACAACATATAGCCCAAGCAACAAATTTAATATTTTTTATTCCAACATCAATTATTGCAATAATAGTAAATATAAAAAATAAAAATATAGATATAAAATTAGCAACTATAATATCAATATTTGGTATAATAGGAGCCATAATAGGAGCTAAAATATCAATTAATACAGATGTAAATAAATTAAGAAAATATTTTGGAATTTTTTTAGCAATAATTGCCATACATGAAATATATACCATTATAAAAGAGAATAAAAAACTAAAAAAAGAGAAAGAATAAAAACAACAGCTTACATTATTTAAATGTTACTATAAATAACAAGAGAAAGGATTGATGAATATGAAATTTACAAAAGGACTATTAATAGGCGGATTACTAACAACAGGTTTAATAATGATGTACAATGATACAAATATGATGAATAAGAATAAAATGATGAAAAAAGGAAAACAAGTTGCAAAAAAAATGGGAATTTTATAAAGTAAAGAAGCAATAATTGATAAAACTATAACAATTATTGCTTCTTTAAAGTTATGATAGATTACATAGTAATATGCAATTAGCATAATTTAAAATTATTCACAACATTTTTCTTCTTTTGAATCTTCATAAATTTCTTCTTTGCAAACAGGTTTTTTATCATCTATAAAACAATCGCATTTATCTTTTTTATCTCCTTTTAAGCATTTACCTTCATGATGACATTTTGCGCAAACTTTAATTTTTTTAGTTGTATTAGCCCAAATTTGTATAGCATAGTGTCTATCAGGACAAAGAGGCCCAAAAACAAATTCTCCTTCTTTATCTGTAAAAGTATGACCAATAGGTCTTCTTTCTTCTTTACCACAATCATATACAATTTCAGTTAGTTTAACAACAGCATCACGAACTGGTTCTTTAAAACAATTTTTAATAACACCATAAATAACATCTCTATTATCTTCAGGTAAAGTTATATCTAAATCAAACTGTTTTCCTCCTGCTATAACGCCATCAACATCTAATACTGGACAGAAATTTTTTTTGTTATCCATTTCCATAATACATACATCCTTTCATATTTTTCAAACATATTGTTCGATTATTATATAATATGAAGAAAAATAGCAAAAATTGATAAATTTTGCATTTTTTATAAAAATATGTTATAATATAAATAGTTTATAAGCAAAAATAAAGGCTAGATTATATAGCCTAATAAAAGGAGGATTATTTATGAAACGGTACACAAAGTATGAAAAAAGCTGGATGAAGGCTAAGGCTGCAAAGGAGGCTAGTTCTTTAATAATAATTATTATAGGAATAGTTATACTTGTAAAGTCATTCATGATAGATGAAGCCATCTATCATGGTGGTCCTCTCTTTGTAGGGGGATTAGCAGTAATAATATTTGGATTTTGCTGTATGGCAGAGTCCATTAATTACAAATTCAAGGATAGCCTCTATGGAAAGAGGCAAAGAACAAGTTTCAAATATTCCAAAAGAACCCGTCGTTGACGGGCTCTTACCATATACATAATGATTAAATTTTGAAGCACACTCAAATAACAGCTATGACTATGGTAGCTCTAAATTTAACTGTTATATTTTATATCAACCAGTAAAATATTATATAAGATTAGGAGGATAAAAGTATGACTGAAAAAGAAAAAATGTTAGCAGGAGAGTTATATAATGCTAACTATGATAAAACTCTTATAAAAGAAAGAATTGAAGTAAAAGACAAATGCTTTGAATATAATAATATAAAGCCATCTGATATAGAAAAAAGAACAATATTAATGAAGAAAATAATAGGAAAATATAAAAATAATTTTTATATTGAACAACCTTTTATGTGTGATTATGGATACAATATCGAAATTGGAGAAAATTTTTATTCTAACCATAATTTAATTATACTTGATGGTAATAAAGTAGAATTTGGAGATAATGTATTTATTGCACCAAACTGTGCTTTTTATACAGCAGGACACCCATTAGACACAGAAAGAAGAAATGAAGGATTAGAATATGCTAGACCAATTAAAATTGGAAATAATGTATGGATTGGTGGAAATGTTGTTGTACTTCCTGGAGTAACTATTGGAGATAATGTTGTAATAGGAGCAGGTAGTATTGTTAATAAAGATATTCCACCAAATTCAGTAGCAGTAGGGAATCCTTGTAGAGTTGTTAAAAAAATAAAGAATTAATATTATAAACTTTAAAATAAATAATTTTTTTAAAATAATATTAATAAAAAATGCTTAAAATATTATATT